>NZ_JBSFUY010000004.1:148771-148948 GCF_053592055.1 Streptomyces sp. NPDC002817 | reverse complement strand
CTCGCCCGCACCTGCCGTGCAGCGGAAGGGGCTGAGTCTGATGTCGGGCGGTGAGTCCAACTCCCAGGGGTGCGGGTAACTGCGCGACCAGGCCCCGCTCGCCCGCACCTGCCGTGCAGCGGAAGGGGCTGAGTCTGATGTCGGGCGGTGAGTCCAACTCCCAGGGGTGCGGGTAAC
>NZ_JBSFUY010000004.1:0-148671 GCF_053592055.1 Streptomyces sp. NPDC002817 | reverse complement strand
TGCGCGACCAGGCCCCACTCGCCCGCACCCGCCGTACAGCGGAAGGGGCTGAGTCTGATGTCGGGCGGTGAGTCCAACTCCCCCAGGGGTGCGGGTAACTGCGCGACCAGGCCCCACTCGCCCGCACCCGCCGTACAGCGGAAGGGGCTGAGTCTGATGTCGGGCGGTGAGTCCAACTCCCCCAGGGGTGCGGGGAACTGTGCGACCAGGCCCCACCCATCCGCACCCGCCGCACAACCCCTAGGCCCATCCCCCCTGCTTGCGCCGCGTCCGACGCAGCAGCCAGAAGAAGAAGGGGCTGCCCAGCAACGCCGTCAACACGCCCAGCGGCAACTCCGCCGGCACCGCGACCGTCCGCGCAGCGAGATCCGCCGCCAACAACACCAGCGCCCCCGCCAACGCACTCCCCGGCACCAGGAACCGATGCCCGGCCCCCGCCACCATCCGCAGCAGATGCGGCACCACCAGCCCCACGAAGCTGATGATCCCGGACACACTCACCGCCGCCGCCGTCAGCAACGCGATCACCAGCACCAGAACGATCCGCAACCGCTCGACGTCCAACCCCAGATGCCGAGCCGGCCGCTCACCGAGGGACAGCAGGTCCAACCGTCGCGCGTACAAAGGCGCCACGGCCAGCCCGAGCACCGCGCACGGCAGCACCGCGAGCACCTTCGGCCACGTAGCCTGCGCCAACGACCCCAGCTGCCAGAACGTGATCTGGTTGACGGCCGCGGTGTCCGCGAAGAACAGGAACAACCCGATCACCGCCCCCGCGAACGCGTTCACCGCGATCCCCGTGAGAATCAGCGTCACGACCTCCGTACGCCCCCCGGACCGCGACATCGCGTACACCAGCAGCACCGTCCCGAGCCCCGCGACGAACGCGAACGCCGAAACCGTCCAGGTACCGAGGAAGTCGATCCCGAACGCGATCGCCGCGACCGCCCCCACCGCCGCCCCCGAGGAGACACCGATGACCCCCGGCTCGGCGAGCGGATTGCCGAACACGCCCTGCATCAACGCGCCCGCACACCCGAGCGAGGCCCCGACGAGCAGCGCGAGCACGATCCGCGGGAACCGCACGTTCCACAGCACCGACTCGGCGACCCGGTCCAACTCACCGCCCCCGAGCCCGACTTTGTGCTGGACGGAGCCGAGGACATCCCCGACGGGGATCGGATAGGCCCCGACACCGGCCGCGACCGGCACGAGGGCGAGCAGCCCCACGACCAGCCCGACGGTCATCAGCCACGCGGCCGAACGCCGTCCTCGTGGCGGGGATTCCGCCGTGCCGCCCGCCTGTGCCGCGGTCTTCTCCAGTACGGTCACGCCTCACCGTCCTTCTTGTGCAACTGCTCCGCGACCGACTTGGGCACCTGGTCGGTGCGCGGCCCGTAGTTGAGGAGAACCCCGTCCTCGACCGAGACGACTCCGCGGTCCATCCCGGCCGTCGTCAGAGCGAGTACCGCCGGCAGTGCACCCGCCGGCAGTGCGCCTGCCGGTCGTGTGCGTACGCGTCGCACCGCAGGGCCTTCCTCTCCGCGCCCGTCCGACGTGCGCCTTCTTTCCGTGGATCGGCTGTGTCCGCTTCCGGGTCTACCGATCGGAGGCCATTTGAGTTTAGGTTAGCCTTACCTTGCCTGGCTGGAAGTCATCGGATGCTGGCGGAATCTTGACGGTGCCCGGAGGCCGACCATGTCCCCACCCCTGCGACCGCGCCTGTACGTCGGCGTCGCCGCGCTGTGCCTGGCCGTTCTGGGAGCCGTGCTCCCGGCGACCTCCGCACACGCCGCGAGCCGTACCGCGCAGGGCGGCCGGCTCGACTGGGGCATCAAGGCGTCCTTCCAGGGCTATGTCACCGGCCCCATCGCCAAGGGGAGTTACTCCCTGACCGGCGGCACGACCGGCTCGACGACGGGCGGCCTGGCCGACACCGGTTCGGACCTCCCGGTGGGCACGTTGGGCGCGGCGGCCGCGGGTGTCGTATTCGCGATGCGCAGGCGCCGTACCGAGGCGTAGAACTGTCCCCGTGAACAGGGGACACAGGGAACTGCTGGGGCCGGGGCGGCTGGTACTGAACGTATCGGACCGCCCCGGCCCGCCGGCGTTGCGCTTCGAGACGACGGGCGACGGCCGGATACTGCTGCGGCAGGGCGAGCAACCCGTGCTGCTCGGCCGCACGGTGGGTCGGCACTGCTGCCGGGATCTGCACCTGCACCGCCTCGACGGTTACCGCTCCCCGCTGCCGCCGCTGCGCTCGGCGGACCTGCGGTCGAACGTCAACTGGCCGCACCGGTACGCACGTTGGCTGGAGGACGCGGACGGCACCCCGTTGCTGGACGGACGCTGGGAGCTGGCCCTGCAGACCGAGTTCCCGCCGCACGTCTGGACCGAGGAGTTCGTGAAGGTCTGGCCGGGCGGCTGGTTGGAGCTGTACTGCGGTGGGGGCTGGAACGGCGTTCTCCCGCTCCGCCGCCTCTCGCCACCGGATGCCGGGCGGGTGAAGGCGTACCGCAAACACGCCCGGGAGGGAACGCTCGCGCCCGTCCTGCTGTGGTCGGTGGCCTTCCTGGACGGCTGTGTGATCCTGGACGGCCACGACCGGGCGGTGGCCGCGCTGGCGGAGGGTCGGACGCCGGAGTGCGTGCTGCTCAACCGGGTGCCCGACGAGGACGTGTGGCGGCGGGTGGCCGAGGACGCGACCCGCGACCACGAGAACCGCCTGCGGCAGCCGGCGGCGCGCCCCGACGATCCGGGCCACGCACGCCAACGGGCCGCCATGGAGCGGGGGTACGCCGAGCTGATCGCCTCGCTTCCGTACGGCATGCCCCCCACCGACTTCTGGCCCCTGCCCGGCGGAGCCAGGGCCTGGGACGACCTCGCCGGCCGCGCGATGCTTCAATTCCCCCGTGACTGACTACGACGTACTGCGCGTCTTCTGCGCGCCGAACGGCGGATACGGCAATGAACTCGGCGTCATACGCGAGGGATCCGTGATGCCGGACCGCGAGGAGCGGCAACTGTTCGCCGGGAAGCTCGGGTTCAGCGAGACCGTGTTCGTGGACGACCCGGAGCGCGGGGTCATCGACATCTACACGCCGACGCTGCGGCTGCCCTTCGCCGGCCACCCCTGTGTCGGCACGGCATGGCTGCTCGACGTGCCGGAGCTGGTCACCCCGGCCGGCGTCGTGGGCGCCCGGCTCGACGGCGAGTTCAGCTGGATCGAGGCGCGGGCGGAGTGGGCGCCGCCGCGGACGCTCAGGCAGTACGCGACGGCCGCCGAGGTCGACGACCTGGACGTGCCGCCGAAGGGGGAGTGGATCTACGCCTGGGCCTGGGAGGACGAGCCCGCGGGGCGGGTGCGCGCGCGGGCGTTCCCCGGCCGTGACGACGGGATCGACGAGGACGAGGCGACGGGCGCCGCCGCCCTCCTGCTCACGGAACGGCTGGGCCGCGCCCTGAACATCACCCAGGGCGCGGGCTCGCAGATCCTCACCGCTCCCCAGCCCGGCGGCTGGGTGGAGATCGGCGGCAGGGTCGTCCTGGAGCGCCAGCCGGAGCGCTAGGCGCTCAGGGGGAACTCCTCACCGAGGGCGCGGAAGACCGCCGTGTTCAGCGCGAACGCCTTCTTGCACTCCGTCACGATCCGCTGCTTCTCCAGGTCGTCGGCCCGCACCCCGTCCAGCAGCTCCCGGTAGCCCCGCTTGAACGCGGCGGGGTTGGCGATCCCCTCGAAGACGTAGAAGCGCACTCCGTCACCCTTGCGCTCGAAGCCCCACGTCCGCTCCGCCTTGTCGCGGATGATCTGGCCGCCGGAGAGGTCGCCGAGGTAGCGCGTGTAGTGGTGGGCGATGTACCCGGCCGGCCACTCGGTGGCGCACTCCCGCACCCGGTCCGCATAGGCCTGCGTGGCCGGCAGCGCGGTCAGCCCCGTACGCCAGCCGGCGCCCCGCAGGTGCTCCAGGTCCCGCTCCAGCGCGCCCAGCCGGTACAGCTCGGGCTGGATGAAGGGTCCGGTCACCGGGTCCGCGGCGAGCCGCTCGGCCCCGCTCTCCATCGCCTCGTACACGAACCACAGCTGCTCGGTGTACCGCGCGTACGCGTCCACGCCCAGCCTGCCGCCGAGCAGGTCGCTCATGAACGACGAGGTCTCCGCCTCCACGTGCTGCTCATGGGACGCGGTGCGGATGACTGTCGAGAAGGAGTCCATGCAGTGCATCCTCTAAGGTAAGGCTTGCCTAAGTCAATAGGTTTGCCGACGCCCTGTCGGTAAAAGCGTACAAGAAAAGACCCGCCCCCAGCAGGGGACGGGTCCACGGGCCTGCTACGGCAGCGTCAGGATCTCGGCACCGCTCTCCGTCACCACCAGCGTGTGCTCGAACTGCGCCGTGCGCTTGCGGTCCTTCGTGACGACCGTCCAGCCGTCGTCCCACATGTCGTACTCGTGCGTCCCGAGCGTCAGCATCGGCTCGATCGTGAAGGTCATGCCGGGCTGGATGACCGTCGTCGCGTGCGGACTGTCGTAGTGCGGAATGATCAGCCCGGAGTGGAACGACGAGTTGATCCCGTGCCCCGTGAAGTCCCGCACCACCCCGTATCCGAAGCGCTTGGCGTACGATTCGATGACCCGGCCGATGATGTTGATCTGGCGCCCCGGCCGGACCGCCTTGATCGCGCGCTCCAGCGACTCACGCGTCCGCTCGACCAGCAGCCGGCTCTCCTCGTCGACATCCCCGACCAGGTACGTCGCGTTGTTGTCGCCGTGCACCCCGCCGATGTACGCCGTCACATCGAGATTGACGATGTCGCCGTCCCGCAGCACCGTCGAGTCCGGGATCCCGTGGCAGATCACCTCGTTGACACTGGTGCACAACGACTTGGGGAAGCCGCGGTAGCCGAGCGTCGACGGGTAGGCGCCGTAGTCGCACATGTAGTCGTGCGCCACCTTGTCCAGCTCGTCGGTGGTCACACCGGGGGCGATCAGCTTCGCCGCCTCCGCCATCGCCTGCGCGGCGATCCGGCCGGCGATCCGCATCGCCTCGACGGTCTCCGGAGTCTGCACCTCCGGTCCGGTGTACGGCGTCGGCCCCGGCTTGCCGACGTACTCAGGACGACGGATGTTTCCGGGCACGGAACGGGTGGGGGACAGCTCCCCTGGTACAAGCAGCGACTGGCCAGACATGCCAGCGAGTCTAACGAGCCGCTGTGGGGGAACATGTCGGTGGCGAGAGGAGCTGGTCATGGCCCTGTTCAAGAAGCGCACGGTCGGCAAGCCGGGCGAGTGGTACTACTGCCTGGAACACAAGAAGGTCGAGGAGGGTCCTGACTGCCCCGGCAAGGACCGTTTCGGGCCCTACGCCTCCCGACAGGAGGCCGAGCACGCGATGGAGACCGCCCGCGAGCGCAACCTCGAGTGGGAGAACGACCCCAAGTGGCACGACGCCTCGGCCCGCGGCAGCGACGACGACTGATCAGGCGCCCGTGGGTGCGGCAGCGGTCCGCTGCTTCCGCACCCGCGCCGCGTGCTCGTCCGTCCGCGCGTCGTACGTCATCAGCTTCGGCAGACACAGGGCCAGCAGGCCCACCGCGCCGGCGCACAGCACACCGCCCGACCACACCGACGCCCGCACACCCCACCACGCGGCGAAACCGCCCGACCTGACCTGGCCCAGGGTCGGACCGACGGAGTACGACAGCAGCTCGATCCCGGCGAGCCGGCCCCGCAGCTCGTCCGGGATCGTCTGGTTCCACATGACCCCGCGGAAGATCCCGCTGACCATGTCACAGCCGCCCGCCACCGTCAGGAACAGCAGCACCAGCCACAGATTGCCGACGATTCCGGCCGCCGCGATCGCCACGCCCCACAACGCGGCCGACAACACCACCATCCGGCCGTGCCGGTGGATCCGGGCCGTCCAGCCACTCGTCACACTCACCAGCAGCGCCCCGAGCGGGATCGTCGCGTACATCAGACCCAGCGCCCACTCGGCGTCCAGCTCGTCCGCGAGGAACGGCAGCAGCGCCAGCGGCATCGCCAGGAACATCGCGGCCAGGTCGACCGCGTAGGTGCCGAGCAGCTCCTTGCGGCTCCAGGCGTACCGGGCGCCCTCGGCGATCGCCTTCAGCGACGGCTTCGCCGCCTCGTGCGCGGCCGGGGAGGAGGCGATCGGGATGATGAGCGCGACCGAGACCACGAAGGTGGCCAGATCCGCCGCATAGGCCCAGCCGAGCCCCGCGTACGCCACCACCACACCCGCCACCGCGGGGCCCGCGACCCCGCCGACCGTCCAGCGGAACGTGTTGAGGGAGGCCGCGGCCGGCAGATGCTCATGAGCCACGATCCGCGGCCACAGCGAGTCCAGCGCGGGCCGCTGGACCGAGACGAGCGCGGAGGACAGGGCGGCGACGAGGTACAGCGGCCACACCGCAGGGTTCGGCATCAGCGCGTTCACCAGCAGCACCGCGCTGAGCAGGCCCTGCCCGGCCTCGGTCCAGATGATCAGCCCGCGCTTGTCCAGGGCGTCGGCCAGCGCACCGCCGTACAACCCGAAGACGATCAGCGGAACGAGCTCCACCGCACCGATCGCACCCACCGCCGCCGCGGACTCCGTCAGCTCCTTGATCTGCACCGGCAGCGCGACGAACGTCAGAAAGCTCCCGAAGTTCGAGACCAGCCCCGACACCCACAGCCGCCGAAAGTCCGCCGAGGCCCGCCACGGGGTGAGATCGGGCAGGACGGAGCGGAGACGGGAAGGAGGAGGCGAGACAGGGGGCGAGACAGGGGGAGCGGAGTCGTCGTCGGTCACGACGGGTCATGGTCGGCCGCGGCGGCGGGCGGGGGCAAGCGAATTTCGGGGCGGGGGAGTCGAGGGGCGAGGAGCGAGTGCCGCACGGGCCTGCGACCTCGGGCGTGGTGTCGGCGAGGTCCGTCGTGGCTCTGGCCGCGGGCCGCGGGCCGCGGGCTGCGGGCCGGTGGTCCGGGGTGTGCCGGGGTGGCCACGGCCCTGCGCTCTGCGTCGGGGACGGGCTCCCGCGCCGTGCGGGGGCGGTCCCGCGGCGTGACCGCCTACTCGTGCCACGCCGGTGACGGCCTTGCGCTGCGTGTCGGCGATCACCTTTCCCCACCCTGCGGACCAGCCCGCGCCGCCCTACCACCGCGCCGGCGGCGGGGCCGTCAGGTGGTCCGTCAGGCGGGAGAGCCGGTCCCGGAAGCGGCGGCGTGTTCGTGGGGTCGGGAGGGCGTCCTCGCCCGCTGCCGCGCTCACCAGGTGCTGGACCGTGTCGAGGTCGAGGTCCGGGCCGTTCGGGACGGCCAGGGATTCGTGAGCCATCGCCACGAGGTCGCCGTCGTCCGGGCCGAGCGCCAATACCGTCGCGCCGGCCCGACGGGCGTCGTGCACCCGCTCCAGGAGTGGGACGCCCGGGCCCGCCGGAGACACGACCAGCAGCGTCTCCCCGCGCCGCGCCGCCGCCAACCGTCCGAGACCGACGGCCAGATGGGCCGGATCCGAGGGCTGCGCCTCATGCCGTACGAGGGTGGGCGCCAGCTCCGGTGTCCCCGACCAGGCCGCCTCGTCCACCAGATGAGCCGCCAGATGCCACGGCTCGTACTCCGGCGTGCCGACCAGCAGCAGACCGCCGCCGTGCGACACCACCGAGCCGCGCAGCACCCCGGCGAACCTCCGGGTCGCCCCCAACCACTCGGTCCCGGCGAGCACTTCGCGCAACAACGCGACACGTACGGCGTCCATGCGGCCGCATCCTGCCGCAAGCCGCCACCCGTGACCCGGAGTTCACCACGAATTCGCCCGAACCGGGCATGAGAACGGCCGCCGGCCCTCTGCGGGGGCGGGGGCACATCGACATCGTCCTCCGGCGGTTGCCCGTGACGCGGCCCACCTGACCGGACGGGGTGCGCGGGGCGCACGTAAAGTCGGCGCATGACCTCTACCGACAGTGCACAGAAGGCCCCCGCGAAGGACCCCTGGGACCTTCCCGACGTCTCCGGGCTCGTCGTCGGCGTGCTCGGCGGGACCGGACCCCAGGGCAAGGGCCTGGCCTACCGGCTCGCCAAGGCCGGCCAGAAGGTGATCATCGGCTCCCGCGCCGCCGACCGCGCCCAGGCCGCCGCCGACGAGCTCGGGCACGGCGTCGAGGGCGCCGACAACGCCGAGACCGCCCGCCGCAGCGACATCGTGATCGTCGCCGTGCCCTGGGACGGCCACGGCAAGACGCTGGAGTCGCTGCGCGAGGAACTGGCCGGAAAGCTGGTCGTCGACTGCGTCAACCCGCTCGGCTTCGACAAGCAGGGCGCCTACGCCCTGAAGCCCGAGGAGGGCAGCGCCGCCCAGCAGGCCGCCGCCCTGCTGCCGGACTCCCGGGTCACCGCCGCCTTCCACCACCTCTCGGCGGTCCTCCTGGAGGACCCGGAGATCGACGAGATCGACACCGACGTGATGGTCCTCGGCGAGGCACGGGCCGACGTCGAGATCGTCCAGGCCCTGGCCGGCCGTATCCCCGGCATGCGCGGCATCTTCGCGGGGCGCCTGCGCAACGCCCACCAGGTCGAGTCGCTGGTCGCCAACCTGATCTCCGTGAACCGCCGGTACAAGGCGCACGCGGGTCTGCGCGTCACGGACGTATGAGCCGATGGGGGACACTGGACGACGACGTCACCAGTGTCCCCCGACAGGAGAGCCGCTCCCATGCCCCGCCTCGCCCTCTACGCCCTGATCGTCTGTCTCCTCGCCGTGGCGGCGGCGGTCGTGTCCATCGCCCGGGGCAGCTTCCTGGGGATCGTGTGGGTGCTGATCGTGGGGCTGTCCAGCAACATGTGCTGGTACTACGTGAAGCGCGCCAAGGTGGAGAAGTCCGTCACCCGCTGACCGAGCAGAAGTCGCTCGTCTGCCAGAAGCGGTAGAGGTCCTGGCCGCAGTACGTCTCGAAGTCGCTGATGCCGAGCGAGGCCAGGATCGAGTCGATCACGTCGAAGAACGCGCTGTTGACCGCCGGCACCCACAGCAACGCGAAGACGAACAGCAGGCCGAACGGGGCGAACGGCTCCACCTGGCGCTTGATCTTGTACGACAGCCAGGGCTCGATGACGCCATAGCCGTCCAGGCCCGGAATCGGCAGGAAGTTCAGGATCGCGGCCGTCACCTGGAGCAGGGCGAGGAAGGCCAGCGCGAACCGGAAGTCCGCCGGCACCCCGTCGAGAGCGTCCAGCCAGAACGGGGCCGTGCACACGACCGCGAACAGCACATTGGTGAGGGGCCCGGCCGCCGAGATCAGACTGTGCTTCCAGCGCCCCCGGATCCGGCCGCGCTCGATGAAGACGGCCCCGCCCGGCAGACCGATCCCGCCCATGATCACGAAGAGGACGGGGAGGACGATGCTGAGCAGCGCATGGGTGTACTTCAAAGGATTGAGCGTGAGGTAACCCTTCGAGCCCACGGTGATGTCACCGCTGTGCAGGGCGGTACGCGCGTGGGCGTACTCGTGCAGACACAGGGACACGATCCAGGCGGCCGTCACGAACAGGAACACGGCCACGCCGGGCTGCTCGGCGAACCCGGTCCAGGTGGCCCAGCCGGTCACCGCGGTGACGGCCAGGATGCCCACGAAGACAGGGCTGATCCGCCGGTCGCTGTTGCGGGCGGCTGTGGTGGTCATGGGGTTCCCCCGACTCTCGTACACGCTCTGGGACTGCCCGACCGTACCGGGCGTACGACGAAAACGTCTCGCGGTACCTCATCGGTTCCGGAGAAGGTGGGGCCATGGGGCTTTGGCATGTGTTCTACGAGGACTGGCAGATGGAGTGCTGCGGTACACCGTTCTCGGTGGGGGACGAGGTGAGCCGGCCGCTGCTGTCGAGTGAGAGCGGCCTGATATCGGGCGGGGGTCGGCACGATCAGCTGACCAAGGTCGTGGAGCCGGTGGAGGGCGGGGTGCTGCGGGACGAGGACGGCCTGGAGGTCGCCGTGCGGCAGCGCTCGGGGGAGCGTGTCCGGCTGGTCGGCCTGCTCACGGTCGCGACGCACGGCGCCGAGCTGCCCGAGGTGCGAGGCCGGGTGCGGGCGCTCCAGGTGCTGACACAGGGGTGTGTTCAGCCGCCGGACTCGGAGACGTGGTGGCCGGTGCCGGAGGAGCGGTGGTTGCGGGCGGTGGACCGGTGCCCGAAGCGGTTGGCCGAGAGCGCGACAGGAAAACGGAGCCGACGTTCGGACGCGGGTGTCGCGGTCACCCTCGACGTTCCGGACACGGACTCCTGGCTGTCCTACGCCATACGCGAGGCGAGCGGCCTGCCCGAGGACACATCGCCCGGCGCCGAGACGGAGGCCGTCGACGCTCACTCGCCGGCGGCCCTGCTGGAGACGTTCAGTACGGTGCGGGGCCGGCCCACCTGATCCGTCGGCCGCCGGAACCGACACGGCGCCCGCCCGCGCCCGATCCCCGTGACTGCCCCCGAACCCACCAGAGACAATGGACCCCGTGCGCTATCGCATCCTCGGCACCACCCAGGTACTCCGTCCCGACGGCACCCCGCTCCCCGTCGGCGGCGCGCGGCTGCGTGCGCTGCTGACCGTGCTCGCGCTGCGGCCCGGCCGTACGGTCGCCGTGAGCCTGCTGGTCGACGAGGTGTGGGAAGGCGACCCGCCCGTCGACGCGCAGGGCGCGGTGCAGGCGCTGGTGGGCCGGCTGCGGCGGGCCCTCGGCGCGGACGCGGTCGCCTCCGTGGACGGCGGCTACCGGCTCGTCGCCGCGCCCGACGACATCGACCTGCACCGCTTCGACCGGCTGACCGGCGAGGGCACGCGCGCGCTCGCCGACGGCGACCCCGCGAAGGCGGCCGGTGTCCTCGACGACGCCCTCGCCCTGTGGCGCGGCCCCGCCCTCGCCGACCTGCCCGACCGCACCGCGGAGGCGGCCCGCTGGGAGACCCGGCGCCTGGACGCCCTGCGCGCCCGCCACACCGCCGCCCTCGCCCTCGGTCACGCCGACCAGTCCCTCCCGGAACTGACCGCGCTGTGCGACAGCCACCCGCTGGACGAGCCCCTCCAGTCCCTGCGTCTGCGCGCCCTCCGCGACGCGGGCCGCACGGCCGAGGCGCTGGCGGCCTACGAGGACGTACGACGCGTGCTGGCCGAGCAGTTGGGGGCGGACCCCGGGCCGGAACTTCGGGCGCTGCACGGGGAGTTGCTGCGACCGGGGGTGTCGGGCGGGCGGGGCTCGGGCGTGGCTGGTCCGGCCGCTTCCGCAGCAGCCGTCGACAGCGACCGGGACTCGCGGGCTCCCTTCACCGAGGCCGTCCCCCTCGGTAACCTCCGAGCCCGCCTCACCTCCTTCGTCGGCCGTGAGACCGACATCGACGCGATCCGCGGCGACCTCGCGGCGGCGCGGCTCGTGACCCTGCTCGGGCCCGGGGGCGCGGGGAAGACGCGGTTGTCGCAGGAGGCGGCCGAGACGGTGCGGTACGCCGCGCGGGACGGGGTGTGGCTGGCCGAGCTCGCTCCGGTCGACGATCCCGACGGGGTGCCGGAGGCCGTGCTGACCGCCGTCGGCGCCCGGGAGACCGTGCTGTACGGCGCGGGCGCGGAGGCGATGCGGGCCGGGAACGAGCGGCACGCCGACCCCGTCGAGCGGCTCGCGGAGCACTGCGGCAAGCGCCGGATGCTGCTGATCCTCGACAACTGCGAGCATGTCGTCGACGCCGCCGCCCGGCTCGTGGAGGAGCTGCTGGCGCGCTGTCCGCAGCTGACGGTGCTGGCCACCAGTCGTGAACCCCTGGGCGTACCGGGGGAGTTGCTGCGGCCCGTGGAGCCGCTGCCCGAGCCCGTCGCCTTGCGGCTGCTCGCCGATCGCGGCGCGGCGGCCCGGCCCGGGTTCCGGGTCGAGGCCGACGAGGAGACCGCCGCGGCCTGTGCCGAGATCTGCCGGCGACTGGACGGACTGCCCCTCGCCATCGAGCTCGCGGCGGCCCGGCTCCGTATGTTGACGCCACGTCAGATCGCCGACCGGCTCGACGACCGCTTCCGGCTGCTGACCTCCGGCAGCCGTACCGTCCTGCCCCGCCAGCAGACCCTGCGGGCCGTCGTCGACTGGTCCTGGGAACTGCTCGACGAGGACGAACGAGATGTGCTGCGGCGGCTGTCGGTCTTCGCCGGCGGCTGCGACCTGGCCGCCGCCGAGGCCGTGTGCGGTCCCGTCGCGCTGGAGGCGCTGGGCTCGCTCGTCGACAAGTCCCTGGTCGTCGCCGCGCCTTCGGGCGAGGGCGGCGAGATGCGCTACCGGCTCCTCGAGACCGTCGCCGAGTACGCGGGTGAGCGGCTCGACGAGACCGGCCGGCGCGGGGAGGCGGAGCGGGCGCATCTGACGTACTACCGCGAACTCGCCCGCACCACCGACCCGTTGCTCCGCGGACCGAGCCAACTCCTCGCCGTCGAACGGCTGGAGCGCGAGTACGAGAACCTGCGCACGGCCCTGCGGCACGCCATTGCCGAGCGCGACGAGCAGGAGGCGCTCTGCCTGGGGCTGTCGCTGGCCTGGTACTGGCAGCTGCGCGACGTCCGTATCGAGGCCCGCAACTGGTACAGCGAGATCATGACCCTCGGCCCCGACCCGTTCACCGAGCCGGTGCACCGCGCGGCCCCGGTCCGCCAGCGCTGCACCGACGCCCCGCCGCCGCTGACCGGCGAGCTCCTCACCGAGGCCCGGCGCGGTATCCACCTCTCCCATCTGGCCTGCATGGACACGGAGTTGGATGCCTGGGAGACCCCGCAGGCCAAGGAGAAGCTGCGCATCATCACCGAGGTCTACGAACCCGGCCTGCCGCAGGTCTGTCGTCCCCCGGGCATGCTCTGGTTCTACGCCGTGATGCTGAGCGGCGGCGCGGAGCGGCTGTCCGGGATCCTCGACGCCGCCGTCCGCACCTGCCGTGCGACGCCCGGGACCGAGTGGGAGCTCGCCGGCACCCTCCAGATCCGCGCCAACATCCTTGCCAACAGGGCGGACTGGGCGGGCGACGCGGCGCGTGACGCCGACGAGGCGCTGGAGATCTTCCAGGCCCTGGGAGACGCGTGGGGCACCGCGGAGGCACTGTCCGCGCGCGGTGAGGCCCGGGAGCGCGCGGGCGCCTGGCTGGACGCGGCCGCCGACTACGAGGCGGCCATGGAGCAGGCCGACCGGCTCGGCGCCCGCGCCCAGAACGCGGTGCTCCGCGCCCGGCTCGGCAGCGCGCTCATGGAGGCGGGCCAGAGCGAGCGGGCCGAGCGGATCCTGCGCGAGGTGATCGCCCAGCAGGAGGGCGGGGTCAGCGGGGCCCTGCCCGCCGCTCGGATGTTCCTCGCCGCGCATCTCTCCTTCACCGGCCGGACCCAGGAGGCGCGCGAGCAACTGCGGCTGCTGCGCCAGGAGTTCAACATCGCCCACTTCGTCGTATTCGACGCGTTCATCCTCGGCTCGGAGGCCTGGCTGGAGGCGGCCGACGGCTGCTACGAGGCCTGCCTGGACAAGGCCCGGGGGGCTCTGGAGAAGGCCGACGACCCGCTGTCCGAGGCCATCGCCCCGTACATGCGACCGCTGTACCTGTCGATCGCGGCGATCGCCCTGGCCGTGCCCGACGGCGCGAACAGGCCCCGGGACGCGGCCCGCGTCCTCGGGACCGCGCGCGCGATGCTGCCGCGTGGCCATGTCGCGACTTCGATAGAACGCGAGGCGTACGGCCGGGCCGAGCGCCACGCGCGCGCCGCGCTCGGCGACGAGGCGTTCGAGGCGGCGCACGCGGAGGGCGGCGGCCTCTCCCCCACGGAGGCCACCGCCCTGATCTGACGCGCACCGACGAGGCGAACGTCAGCTCTTGGTCTTGAACTTGTGGATCGCGACCGGAGCCATGATCGCCGTGATCGCCACCGACCAGGCGAGCGTCACCCACAGGTCGTGGGCGACCGGGCCGCCCACCATCAGTCCGCGCGCCGCGTCCGCGAGCGTGGACAGCGGGTTGTAGTCGGTGAAGGCCTGCAGCCAGCCCGGCATGGAGCCGGTCGGCGCGAAGATCGACGAGCCGAACTGGAGCGGGAACAGCACCAGGAAGCCCATCGCCTGCACGGACTGCGCGCTCTTCATGATCACGCCCAGGGTGAGGAACACCCACATGATCGACGAGGCGAACGCCGTGGAAAGGGCCACGGTGGCGAGCAGTCCGGTCCAGTTGGTGATGTCGAACCCGACCAGGACGGCCACGATCATCAGCACGGCGGTCGCGAACAGCATCCGCATCAGTTCGACGGAGATCTTCGCGAAGAGCACCGAGCCGCGTCCGATCGGCAGGGACCGGAAGCGGTCCATGACACCGGAGTTGAAGTCCTGGCTGAAGCCGGTGCCGACGCCCTGCGAGAGCGTCATGCTCATCATCGCGATCATGCCGGGAATGACGTACTGCACGTACTGGTCCTGCCCGCCGCCCAGCGCCTGCCCGATCGAGCCGCCGAAGACGAACACGAACAGCAGCGTGAAGATGACCGGCATCAGCAGCGCGTCGGCCATCGACTCCGGGTCCTGGCGGATCCAGAGCAGATTGCGGCGGATGAGGGCGCTGGTGTGCCGCAGATGCCCGCGCAGCGGAATGCGGACGTCGTCGGAGACGGGGGCGGAGACGGGTGTGGTGACGGTGGCGGCGCTCATACGGCGACCTCCTCGCGGTCGTCGGCGGGCACGGCGTCCTGGGGAGCACTCGCGCGGTGGCCGGTGAGGGACAGGAACACCTCGTCCAGGCTGGGGAGTTCGGTGGTGATGGAGGAGACCGTGACGCCGCGCGCGGTGACCGCGCCGACCACCGCGGTCAGCTGCTCGTCGCTGAGGATCGGTACCAGGAGGGAGCCGGCGTCGGGGTCCACGGTGGTGGTGGCGAGGCCGGTGATGCCGAGGCCGTCGAGGTAGGAGGCGAGCGGCCGCAACTGCAGCGGGTCCACGGGCCGTACCCGCAGGGTCCGCCCGCCGACCTTGGCCTTCAGCTCCTCGATGCCGCCGCCGGCGATGACCTTGCCGCGGTCGACGACGGTGAGCTCGTCGGCCAGCTGCTCGGCCTCCTCCATGTACTGCGTGGTGAGCAGGACGGTGACCCCGTCCCCGACCATCCGCTTGACCTCGTCCCACACCTCGTTGCGGGTACGGGGGTCGAGGCCGGTGGTCGGTTCGTCGAGGAAGAGGACGGCGGGCCGGCCGATCATGGACGCGGCGAGGTCGAGGCGTCGCCGCATACCGCCGGAGTACGTGCTCGCCGGCCGCTTGGCTGCCTCGGTGAGCGAGAAGCGCTCCAGCAGTTCGTCGGCCCTGCGGCGGGCCTCCTTGCGGGGCAGGTCGAGCAGCCGCCCGATCATGTACAGGTTCTCCCAGCCGGGGAGCTTCTCGTCGACGGAGGCGTACTGGCCGGTGAGGCCGATGACCCTCCGCAGCTGGCGGGGCTGCCGTACGACGTCGTATCCGGCGACGGTGGCCTGTCCGGCGTTCGGGGCGAGAAGGGTGGACAGGATGCGGACGAGGGTGGTCTTCCCGGCCCCGTTGGGCCCGAGCACCCCCATCACGGTCCCCTCCCGCACATCCAGGTCCACACCGTCCAGCGCCTTGGTGTCGCCGTAGTGCTTCACCAGCCCCCGCACGGTTACGGCGATGTCGGCGCCGTTGGGGTTCTTGTCGATTCGCGTCATGAGGATGACGGTGTCAGCCCTGACCGACAGACCACCGACAAGTCACCGACACCACCGACAGCCACCCGACAAGCGGTTCTCGCCCCCCGCCGCCCCTACCCGTCCCGTCCCTGAGGTCTGCGCCCCCAGACCCCCGCTTCGGCCCTGAAGGGGCCTCGTCCCCAAACGCCGGACGGGCTGGAAACCTGGACCAGCGTCAGTAAATCCAGCCCCTCGGCGCTTGAGGAGCGGGGTTGAAGGGGCGGCGGAGGCGAGGGAAACGGCAGCAGCCCCGCCGGCGGGGGAAGATCGGCGGGGCTGCCCTGGTGCCACAGTGGCTCTAGTGGACGCTGTGCTCCTCCAGCGGGAAGGTGCCTCCCACCACGTCCTCCGCGAACGCCTTCGCCGCGTTGCCCATGACCTCGCGCAGGTCGGCGTACTTCTTCACGAACTTCGGGACCCGGCCGGCGGTGAGGCCCAGCATGTCGGTCCACACCAGGACCTGCGCGTCCGTCTCCGCCCCGGCGCCGATGCCGACGGTCGGGATGTGCAGGGACCGGGTCACCTCGGCCGCCAGCTCGGCGGGGACCAGTTCGAGGACGACCGCGAACGCGCCCGCGTCCTGTACGGCCTTGGCGTCGCGCAGCAGCTGCGCGGCCGCCTCCTCGCCACGGCCCTGGACGCGGTAGCCCATGGCGTTGACGGACTGCGGGGTCAGACCGATGTGTGCCATCACCGGGATGCCGGCCTCGACCAGCAGCCGGATCTGCTCGTACGACCGCTCGCCGCCCTCCAGCTTGACCGCGCCGGCCCCGGCGTCCTTGATCAGCCGGGTGGCGGACCGGAGCGCCTGTACGGGGCCCTCCTGGTACGAGCCGAAGGGGAGGTCGGCGACGATCAGGGCACGGGAGGTGCCGCGGACCACGGCCGCCGAGAGCATCGTCATCTCGTCGAGGGTGACGGGCACGGTCGACTCGTATCCGAGGTGGCAGTTGCCCGCGGAGTCGCCCACGAGCATGACCGGGATGCCGGCCTCGTCGAAGACGGACGCGGTCATCGCGTCGTACGCGGTGAGCATGGGCCACTTCTCGCCCCGCTCCTTGGCGAGCGCGATGTCGCGAACAGTGATACGGCGTGTGCCCTTCCCCCCGTACAGCGCTTTGCTGCCGTCGGAGGGCTTCGTCTGGGCAGCCGAGAGCTGCGTCATGGAACTGCTCCTTACACGTCATCTCGAGGCGCCCTTACGGCGTCCCCGGATCACCTCCATGGTGGCACTTCGTGTCACGCTCGGCCAGAGGGGGGCGGGGGACTTGGGTCACGCCTCGAGCGACGTAAGTCCGGGGTCCTAGGGCTCTTCTTAAGGTCTCCGTAAAAGAATTCCAATACGAGACGGTGCCGTATCGAAATAGGTCTAGGGTCGACCGTATGACTTCTCCTGCCGACCCTGCCCTCCCCGGCTCCCGCATCCCGGAAGCCGTGCACCGGCGCCGCTGGGCGATCCTCGGCGTGCTGATGCTGAGCCTGTTGATCGTGGTGCTCGACAACTCGATCCTGAACGTCGCGATCAAGACGATCTCCACCCCCGCCCCCACCGGCCTGGGCGCCACCCAGAGCGAGCTGGAGTGGGCGATCAACGCCTACACCCTCGTCTTCGCGGGGCTCCTCTTCAGCGCAGGTCTGCTGGGAGACCGGCTCGGACGCAAGAGGGTGCTCCTCGGCGGGCTGACCGTCTTCGGTCTCGGGTCCGCCCTCGCCGCCACCGCCGGGTCGCCGACCGAGCTGATCGCGTTCCGGGCGGTGATGGGTCTCGGTGCCGCCTTCGTGATGCCCGCCACCCTCGCGGTGCTCATGAACGTCTTCGAGCGCGAGGAGCAGCCCAAGGCCATCGGTATCTGGGCCGGTGGTGTCGGGCTCGCCATCGCCATCGGGCCGATCACCGGCGGTGTGCTTCTGGACCACTTCTGGTGGGGGTCCGTCTTCCTCATCAACGTGCCGATCGTGATCATCGCCGTCGCGCTGATGATCTGGCTCGTGCCGGACTCCCGGGACCCGAACCCCGGCCGTATCGACCCGATCGGTGTCGTGCTGTCCGTCGTGGGCCTGGTCCTGCTGGTCTACGGCATCATCAAGGGCGGCCAGCTCGCGGACTTCACGGACGCGACGGTGCTGTCGACGATCGGCGCGGGTCTTGCCGTACTCGTCGCCTTCGTCGTCTTCGAGAAGCGCAGCAGTCATCCGTCCATCGACGTGACGTACTTCAAGAACAAGGTCTTCTCCGCCGCGATCGCCGCCATCGCGCTGGTCTTCTTCGCGCTGATGGGCGTGACCTTCTTCTCGGTGTTCTACACACAGAGCGTGCGCGGGTACTCGCCGCTGGAGACCGGTCTGCTGATGCTGCCGCTGGCCGCCGCCCAGATGATCTTCGCGCCGCGGGCCCGGCTGGTCGTCGACCGGTTCGGCAACAAGGCCACCACCACGGCCGGACTGCTCGTCATCGCCGCGACGCTCGCCGCGTTCGCCGGGTTCGAGGCGGACACGCCGATCTGGATCCTGGAGGTCGTGTTCTTCCTGATGGGTGCCGGCATGGCGCACATCATGACCCCGGTGAGCGTCGTCATCATGCAGGCCCTGCCCCGTGAGAAGGCCGGTTCCGCCTCCGCCCTCAGCAACACCTTCCGCCAGGTCGGCGGCGCCCTCGGTATCGCCGTCCTCGGCTCGGTGCTGTCCACGGCGTACCGCAACGGCATCGAGGACAAGCTCGACCTCCTCCCGGCCGGGCTGCGCCACACCGCGGGTGAGTCCATCGAGGCCACCCTCGGCGTCGCCGACAAGCTCGGCCCCCAGGGCAACGCGCTCATCGTCCCCGCCCACGACGCCTTCCTCCACGCCATGCACGTCACCGCCCTGTGGGGAGCCGGCGTCGCGGTGGTCGGCGCGATCGTGGTCGCCGTGTTCCTGCCGGGCAAGCCGCCGACCGCCCAGGAGGACGAGGAGGGACGGGAGTTGGTGGCGGCGGAGTAGGAGACGGCATGCGAACGCATCCCGCACCGGGGCCGCGGGCGACTCCTGAGCCGGGGCCGCACGGACCCTCCTCGCACCGGGGTCGCGGGCGCACCCCTGCCGGGCCGCGGGGAGCGCCTTCCGGAGCGACTCCGGCGCAGCCCCTGGTGGCTTGCGGAGCGGCCTGGCGCGGTCCGGCGGCTCGGGGCGTGCCCCCCACCGGCAGTGGGCTACAGCCCATAGCGGGCCTGCCCGGGTGCGGTCCCCTGCGGCGCCCCGGTACCGCTCTCAGGCGCCGTCTTGGGATTCCGGCGCAGGCCCGGCGGGCTTCCGGCGGTGTCCCGGGCGCGGGCGCAGCTCAGGGGGCTTCGTCGGGGCGTGCCCCCACCGGTATGCGGCCACTGTCCCCAGTGGTCCGCCGGGTGTGGTCCCAGGTGGTGCGTCCCGGTACCGCTCTCAGGCGCCGTCTTGGGATTCCGGCGCAGGCCCGGCGGGCTTCCGGCGGTGTCCCGGGCGCGGGCGCAGCTCAGGGGGCTTCGTCGGGGCGTGCCCCCACCGGTATGCGGCCACTGTCCCCAGCGGTCCGCCGGGTGCGGTCCCAGGTGGCGCGTCCCGGTACCGCTCTCAGGCGCCGTCTTGGGATTCCGGCGCAGTCGCGGCGGGCTTCTGGCGGTGTCCCGGGCGTGGGCGTTGGCAGCTCGGGGGGTTTTGTCGGGGCGTGCCCTCATCGGTATGCGGCCACTGTCCCCAGTGGTCCGCCGGGTGTGGTCCCAGGTGGCGTCCCGGTACCGCTCTCAGGCACCGCCGTGGGGGCTCCCGCACAGCCCCGGCGAGTTCCGGGTGCGGCCGGCGGTGGCTCCTCTTCGGGGCGTCGTTCCCGGTCGTGGTCCCGGGGGTTCGGCAGGTGCGAGGCTTGCCGGCTCCCCGGTGCGGTCTTCGGCGGGGGACAATCGTCCCAGGACACAGAAGGGATCCAGCGACGTGAGCAGCCTCGCCGAAGGTCAGCCCCGGCAAGCGGGCCCCGTGCGGGGTCGGCCCCGTAGCGAGGCCGTGGAGCGTGCCATCGTCGAGGGCGTGATGAAGCTGCTGGAGGAGGGGGTGCCGCTCGCGGAGCTGTCCATCGAGCGCATCGCCCGTACCGCCGGTGTCGGCAAGGCGACGATCTACCGTCGCTGGAGCGGCAAGGAGGAGCTGTTCGTCGATGTCGTCCGCAGCGCCGAACCCCCGGATCCCGAACTCCCCGGCACCTCCATGCGCGACGACCTCGTCGTCCTCCTGGAGTCGCTGCGGCAGCGCGGACTGGTCAGCCGTTCCTCGGTGATCCTGCACAACGTGCACGCCCAGATGAAGAGCAGTCCGAAGCTCTGGGAGGCGTACCACAACCTCGTCATCGCGCCCCGGCGCAGGCTCGGGATGGAGGTCCTGCGGCGAGGGCAGGTCAACGGCGAACTGCGCGAGGACGTCGACGTAGAACTGCTCAACGACATCTTCGTCGGCCCCATGTTGCTGCGTTCCGTCATGCGCCCCGACGCCGACCTCCCGGACGGCCTGTCCGAACAGATCGTCGACACGATCCTTGAGGGACTGAGCCCCTTCGACCCGGAGGACCTACGGCCCGTCAGCTCACCGACCGTCAGTTCGACTGCGTCGTAGCCCTACTGTGCGCGTTTCGTCACAGAGGGCGCTTTCTGCGTCCGTGCACGGAACTGGCGGCGCCGACTTGTTCGTGCTCGTACGGGTACGGCCGTCATCGGACGGCGAGAACGGAACCGATCATCCCCTAGGGTCTTGAGGCACGGGGGGACGGACGGATGCACGGCGGGCAGTGAGGCGACGCGGTATGGCGCAGCAGGCGTACATGGAGGAGACGGACAACGGCGGCTCGGGACCCGAGCGCCAGAGCTCCAGGTTCCGGCGCCTGCTCGACCGGCTGCTCACCGGATGGCGCGGCGACCCGAGAATCTGGCGCCGCGGCCTGGTCGTCGCCGCGCTGGCGGTGGTCCTCGCGCTGGTGATGCTGCTGCACTCGCGCATCCCCAACCGCATCGGCAACCTCGGCAGCCTGATCGAGACCTTCCTGCCCTGGCTGGGCCTCTTCGTGCCGGTGCTGCTGGTCCTCGGCGTCGTACGCAAGTCGGTGACCGCCCTGATCGCCGTGCTGCTCCCGGCGATCGTCTGGCTCAACCTCTTCGGCGGTCTGCTCACCGACAAGACCGGCTCCGGCGGCGATCTCACGGTGGCCACGCACAACGTCAACGCCGACAACCCCGACCCGTCCGGCACCGCCCGTGACGTGGCCGCGTCCGGGGCGGACGTGGTGGCGCTGGAGGAGCTGACCGCGGGGGCGGTGCCGACGTACGAGAAGGCGCTGGCGGCGACGTACAGGTACCACTCGGTGCAGGGCACCGTCGGGCTGTGGAGCAAGTACCCGCTGACCGGGGTCAAGCCGGTCGACATCAAGCTGGGCTGGACGCGCGCCATGCGCGCCACGGTGGCCACGCCCGAGGGGCAGCTCGCGGTCTACGTCGCCCACCTGCCGTCGGTCCGGGTGAAGATGGAGGCCGGGTTCACGGCCCGGCAGCGCGACAAGAGCGCTGACGCGCTCGGTGAGGCCATCGCCGACGAGCCGTTGCAGCGGATCGTGCTGCTCGGCGACCTCAACGGCACGATGAACGACCGCGCCCTGAACGCCGTCACCTCCCAGATGCGCTCCACGCAGGGCGCGGCCGGCAGTGGGTTCGGGTTCAGCTGGCCGGCGTCGTTCCCGATGGCGCGGATCGACCAGATCCTGGTGAAGGGTGTCGAGCCGGAGAGCTCGTGGACGCTGCCGGAGACGGGGAGCGACCACCTTCCGCTGGCTGCCCGTGTGAAGGTCGACACGTCTTCCTGACCGCATGGAATACTGGGCCCGAGAGGCTTTGTTCCGCAGGTGAACATAAGCACTGCGGAACTACCCCTGAAAGGCACAGGCACTTCATGCCCCTGGCCCTGCTCGCCCTGGCCGTCGGCGCCTTCGGTATCGGCACCACCGAGTTCGTGATGATGGGGCTGCTGCCCGAGGTCGCGGACGATCTCCACATAGCCATCCCCACCGCCGGGCACCTGGTCTCGGCGTACGCCCTGGGCGTCGTGATCGGCGCCCCGCTGCTGGCCGCCGTGACCGCCCGGATGTCCCGTCGTACGGTCCTGATCGGGCTGATGGCGCTGTTCATCGTCGGCAACGCGGCCTCCGCGTTCGCCCCCGACTACCACTGGCTGCTTGCCGCCCGGTTCCTGAGCGGCCTGCCGCACGGTGCCTTCTTCGGTGTCGGCGCGGTCGTCGCCACGGGCATGGTCGCGCCGGAGCGCAAGGCGCGGTCCGTGTCCCTGATGTTCCTCGGTCTCACCGTCGCCAACGTCGCGGGCGTGCCGGTCGCCACGCTCATGGGGCAGCACCTCGGGTGGCGGGCCACGTTCCTCGGTGTCAGCGCGATCGGGCTGGCCGCGATCGCGGCCCTGGCCTCGCTGATCCCGCACGACCGGGTGGCCGCGGGCTCCGGTGCCGGGCTGCGCGGGGAGCTCGCGGCGCTGAAGTCGCTTCCCGTCTGGCTGGCGCTCGGTACGACCGTCGCGGGCTTCGGGGCGCTGTTCGCCGCGTACAGCTACGTCACGCCGATGCTCACCGACTCCGCCGGGTTCGCCGACGGGAGTGTGACGCTGCTGCTCGCACTGTTCGGGGTCGGGGCGACGGTGGGGAACCTGGTCGGCGGGCGGCTGGCCGATCACGCGATGCGGGGGACGTTGTTCGGAGGGCTGGTCTCGCTGGTCGTGGTACTGGCTCTGTTCCCTGTTCTGATGGGTGCGCAGTGGAGTGCCGGGGTGGCCGTGGTGCTGCTCGGTGTGGCCGCCTTCGTCACGGGGTCGCCGCTTCAGCTGATGGTCATGGAGAAGGCTTCGTCGGCGCCGTCCTTGGCTTCCTCCGCCAACCAGGCTGCCTTCAACCTGGCGAACGCCGGGGGTGCGTGGATCGGTGGGGTCGCCTTGGCCGCGGGATTCGGGGTGACGTCCCCGGCGGTCGCGGGCGCGTTGCTGGCGGTGCTGGGGCTGGGGGTGGCGGGTGCCGCCGCTGTCGTGGATCGGCGGCGGGTGGTTGTGCCGGTGAGCGGGCGGGAACGGCTGGTTGCGTCTCACTTGCCTGAGCGGGTGGAGGCCGTGCGGGCCTGAGGGTGGGTGCGCGCGATGCCTGCGGCGGCCTGTCACGGTTCGGTGGGGGTTCGCGTTGCGCACTCTTCGCCGTTGAGGGTCGGTGCCGCACCGGGGGGTGTCCGTCCTCGGTCGGGCGGTGCTGTTCTCTGGGGTGGTGCGGTCGGTCGCCCGACGCTCCGGTACGTCCCTGCTCGCCGTTGCACGACGAGTGCGGGGTGCGTCCCGTCCGGGGTCGGGTGGTCTCAGTCGTTGAGAATTCATCTACCCGGTGAGAGTTTGGTAAGGCTTGCCTTATAAGGTGGCGGGGCCTTGCCGCCGTGTCCGGTGTGCGGGGCGTGAATGTCTCCCGTACGACAGGAACCCCCCATGCGCCCCACCCCTCGCCGTCTGTTCGCGGCGCTTGCTCTCGCTCCTCTGCTGACCGGCTGTTTTGTGTCGGGTGAGGACGGGTCGGACGCGGATGCCGCGGGCGGCTCCGGCGCTCGGTTGAAGGTCGCTCTCGCGGTGCCGCCGGTGCAGGCGCTGTCGCCGTACAGCAATGACGCCACCGTGCTGAGCAAGCTCTCCGTGGCCGAAGGGCTCACCGCGCTGGACGAGGACGGGGTCGCCGCGCCCGCGCTGGCAAAGTCCTGGAAGCAGAAGAACGCCACCACCTGGGTCTTCGAGCTCCGTAAGGCCACCTTCCAGGACGGCACCGAGGTCACCGCCGAGTCGGTCGTCAACGCCCTCGGCCATGCCGGTGAGGCGGAGACCAAGCCCCGCGTCCTGAGCGACGTGACCCTGACGGTCAAGGCCGAGGACGCCGACACCGTCACGATCAGCACCAGGACCGCCGACCCTGTGCTCCCGCTGCGGCTCGCCAGTCCCGCCCTCGGGATCCTCGCCGCGAAGGCGTATGCGAAGGACGGCAGCGTCAGCCCTGTCGGCACCGGGACCGGGCCCTTCGAGATCACCGAGCTCACCGGCAAGACCAAGGCCGCCCTCGACCGGTACGACGGCTACTGGGGCGGCAAGGCCAAGGCGTCCGGCATCGACGTGACCTGGATCGCCGACGGCACCGCCCGTGCCAACGCTCTGCGCAGTGGTGATGTCGACATCGCCGAGTGGATCCCCACCGCCCAGGCGAAGCTCCTCGACGAGGACACCCGGCACGAGGTGCCCTCCGTGCGGACCGACAGCCTGATCCTCAACACCGGCAGCGGCATCTTCACCGACGCCTCGCTGCGGGCGGCCGCTCGTGAGGCCGTGGACGGGTCCGCCCTCGTCGACTCCGTCTTCGGTGGGTACGCCGATCCCGCCCAGGGTCTGTTCGGGCCGGCCGTCTCCTGGGCCGCCGACAAGCGGGTGGAGGTGAGCGGCCGAGTCGGCGCCGCCACGGTCGCTGAAGTGGAGGGCGGGACCGAGGGCAGGACCCTGCGCCTGGCCACCTACACCAACCGCTCCGAGCTTCCCGAGGCCGCGAGCGTGCTCCAGCAGCAGTTGGAGAAGGCCGGGTTCACCGTGAAGCAGGACGTGCGCGAGTACACGCAGATGGAGGCCGACCTGCTCGCGGGCAAGTACGACGCCCTCGTGTTCTCCCGGGTGACGCTGCTCGACACCGGTGACGCCGTCGCCTACCTCGCCAGTGACTTCACGAGCGACGGTGTCTACAACATCGCCGGGCTGAAGGACGCCAAGGTCGACCAGGCCATCAAGTCGGCCGCCGCGGAGGGTGATTCGGCCGAGCGGCAGCAGAAGGTCATGCGGGCCGAGGCGGAGATCCTGCGCACCGACGCCGTCGTGCCGCTGGTCCACGAGCAGGCCGTGCAGGGCATCGCCACCGATGTCGAGGGCGTACTCCTGGACCCGCGCGAGCGCTCGCTGGTCGACCTCGACACGCACCTGAAGTGAGAGACGGTCGCCTTCGCACCGCCGGCGGCCGCCTGGTCGCCGGCGCCGTGCTGCTCACGGCCGTCGCCCTGCTGCCCTGGCTGTCCCGGACAGACCCCGCGCTGACGGTGCTGCGGGCCCGCTCCGCCGAGCAGGACCCGACGCCGGCCCAGCTGGCCGCCGTACGCGAACAACTCGGTCTGGACGACGGGCCGTCGGCCCACCTCGTGGACTGGCTGGGCGGGCTGCTGCGCGGGGACGCGGGGACGTCGTGGGTGTCCGGTGAACCCGTCGGGGCGCAGCTGGGCACCGCCTTCGCGGTGTCCGTCACGCTGATGCTCGGCGCGCTCGCGGTCACGGCCGCGGTGGCCGCGACGGTCTGTGCCCGGACCGTGTATCTCGGTTCCCGGCGGCGGCTGCGCAAGGCGCGGACCGGTGCCGGGGCGGCCGTCCTGGCCGCGCTGCCCAAGTTCCTGCTCGCCTCCGTGCTCGCCACCGTGTTCGGGGTGTGGCTGGGCTGGTTCCCGTCCAGTGGGTGGGAGGGGCCGCAGGCGATGGTGTTGCCCGCACTCGCCCTCGGAGTGCCGTCCGGGGCGATGATCGGCGGGCTCCTGGACCGGTCGTTGCCCGCCGCCTTCCAGGAACCCTGGGCGCGCACCTGGTACGCCTCCGGACTCCCGTCCGGCGCCATCGCCCGCACCGCGCTGCGCCGCGCCCTGTCCGGGGTGCTGCCGCAACTCCTGCCGACCGTCGTGGCGTTGGTCGGCGGCGCGGTCGCCGTGGAGCAGATCTTCAACATCCCCGGCCTCGGCCGCCTCGCCCTGGACGCCGCCAAGGCCCAGGACCTCCCGCTCCTGCAATCTTCGACCCTCGTCCTGATCCTGCTCGGCGTCACCGCCGGCCTCCTCGTGCAGGCCCTGCGCCGCGCCCTCCTCGGCCCCGCCCTGCGCGACGGGGCCCTGCCCGCCCTCGCGGTGCCCGTGCTCCGGCGGCCGCGCACGCTGCCCTGGATCGCCGGATTCTGTACGGCCGTTCTGCTCGCGCTGCTGGTGGCGGGCCTGCTGCGCGACCCCCTGCACGTCGACACCACCGCCCGGCTGCTGTCGCCCTCCCTCACCCACCCGCTGGGCACCGACGCCCTCGGCCGCGACCTGCTGGCCCGCCTCGGCCACGGAGCGCTGCGCACCGCCGGGGTGGCTCTCGCGGTGACCGCCGTCAGTGTCGTGACCGGTCTTCTGCTCGGCACGGCCACCCGGGTGGGCACCGGCCTGACCGAGGTGGTCTCGACCCTCCCGGCCGTCCTCGCCGGACTTCTGACGACGGCGGTGACCGGGCCGTCGGTCTGGGGCGCGGCCCTGGCGGTGTGCCTGGTCGGCTGGAGCCCGTACGCCGCCCAGACCGCGGCGCTCATCGAGGAGGAACGGGCGAGCGGCCACCTGCTGGCGTCCTTGTCCTTCGGCGCCGGCCCGCGCTATCTGCTCCGCCACCACTACGTCCCCGCGGCGCTCCCGGGCGTCCTGCGCAACGCCCTCCTGCGGCTGCCGACCACGGTCCTCGTCCTGGCCTCGCTCGGCTTCCTGGGCCTGGGCGAACAGCCGCCGACCCCGGAGTGGGGCCGGCTGCTGTCGGAGAACCAGCCGTATGTGGAGCTGGCGCCGTGGACGGTGCTGGGGCCGGCGGGGGCGCTGATGGTGTTGTCGGTGCTGGCGGTGTCGGCGTCGGCGTACGGGCGCAGACGGTGACCGTCGGATGCCCGACCGGGCAGGTCAGCCCGACAGGTCGAACCGCTCCAGGTCCCGCAGCCACGCCCTTGCCGAACTGTCCGACGGCGCCCGCCAGTCACCTCGCGGCGACAGCGAACCGCCAGCCGACACCTTCGGCCCGTTCGGCATCGCCGACCGCTTGAACTGCGCGAACGCGAAGAACCGGCGGCAGAAGACCTCCAGCCACTTCCGGATCTCCGCCAGGTCGTAGGACCCCCGCTTCTCCTCGGGGAACCCCGGCGGCCAGGCGCCGCCGGCCGCGTCGTGCCAGGCGTGCCAGGTCAGGAACGCGATCTTCGACGGCCGGAAGCCGTAGCGCAGTACGTGGAACAGCGTGAAGTCGTGCAGCGCGTACGGGCCGATCTTGGACTCGGTGGACTGCATCTCCTCACCCGGTACCAGCTCCGGGCTGATCTCCGTGTCGAGGATCGCGGCGAGGATCTTGCCGGTCTCGTCGTCGAACTGCCCGCTGCTGATGACCCACCGGATCAGATGCTGGATCAGCGTCTTCGGCACACCGGAGTTGACGTTGTAGTGGCTCATCTGGTCGCCCACGCCGTACGTGGACCAGCCCAGCGCCAGCTCCGACAGGTCGCCGGTGCCGAGCACGATGCCGTTGTGGTGGTTGGCGAGCCGGAAGAGGTAGTCGGTGCGCAGGCCGGCCTGCACGTTCTCGAAGGTGACGTCGTAGACCGGCTCGCCGGAGGCGAACGGGTGGCCCATCTCCTTGAGCATCAGACGCGCGGTGGGTGTGATGTCCAGCTCGGCCGCGGTGACGCCGAGCGAGCGCATCAGGGCGTGGGCGTTGTCCTTGGTGTGGTCGCTGGTGGCGAAGCCGGGCAGGGTCCAGGCCAGGATGTCGCTGCGCGGGCGCCCTGCGCGGTCCATCGCCCGGGCGGCGACGATCAGGGCGTGCGTGGAGTCGAGGCCGCCGGACACCCCGATGACGACCTTCGGGCCGCCGATCGCGGCGAGGCGCTGCTGGAGACCCTCGACCTGGATGTTGTAGGCCTCGTAGCAGTCCTGGGCGAGGCGGTCGGCGTCGGCCGGTACGAACGGGAAGCGCTCCAGGCGACGGCGCAGTCCCAGGTCGGTGAGGGGCGGGTCGAGTTCGAAGGCGACCGTCCGGAAGTCGGCGGTCCGCGCCTTGTGGGTACGGCGGTTGTCGTCGAACGTGCCCATCCGGCGGCGCTCCTGGCGCAGCAGGTCGAGGTCCACATCGGCGATCGCGTACGAGTCGCCGAGCGGGAAGCGCTCGCTCTCGGCGAGCAGTACGCCGTTCTCGTAGATCATCGTCTGGCCGTCCCAGGACAGGTCCGTGGTCGACTCGCCCAGGCCGGCCGCCGCGTAGACGTACGCGGCGAGGCAGCGGGAGGACGCCGAGCGGCACAGCAGCTTGCGGTCCTCGGCGCGGCCGACCGTGATCGGGCTGCCGGAGAGGTTGACGAGGAGGGTCGCACCGGCGAGGGCGGCCTCCGCGCTGGGCGGTACCGGGACCCACATGTCCTCGCAGATCTCGGCGAAGAGCACGAGTCCGGGGACGTCGTCGGCCGCGAAGAGCAGGTCGACGCCGAAGGGCACATCCGAGCCGCCCACCCGGATCGTGCCGCCGCGCTCGTCGGCGCCGTCGGCGATCTGCCGGCGCTCGTAGAACTCGCGGTAGTTCGGGGGGTACGACTTGGGCACGACGCCGAGGATCCGGCCGCGGTGGATGATCACCGCGCAGTTGTAGATCCGGTTGCGGTGCCGCAGCGGGGCGCCGACGACCAGGATCGGCAGCAGGTCGGCCGAGCCGGCCACCACGGTCGCGAGGGCCGCCTCGACCTCGTCGAGCAGTACGTCCTGGAGCAGCAGGTCCTCGATGGAGTAGCCGCACAGGACCATCTCGGGGAAGACCGCGACGGCGACGCCCTCCTCGGCGCACCGGCGTGCGTGCCGCAGGACCGATTCGGCGTTGGCGGGCGGGTCGGCGATGACGGTGTGGCCCGTACAGGCGGCGACGCGTGCGAACCCGTGCTGATAGATCGACCAGAAGTTCAGTGGAGGCACGGGCCCAGTGTAATCGTCAGAGCGACGCGATGGGGTGGCGCAAGGTGTACGTCACCTCACGCCACCCCGTCGGTCTCAGTGGCGGCGGAACGATTCGACGTAGCCGTTCGCGGGCGTACCCACGCCGGTGACGTCGTCGTAGCCCTTCACGGCGGACAGTGAGCTGTCCTTGCCGAGGGAGCGGACCGATGTGGTCAGACCGTCCGTGGCGTCGTAGCCGTTGACGAAGTCCACGCGCGCGACGGCCAGTTGGCGGCCCGTCGGGTTGTCCGTGACGTCGTGGTAGGCCTTCGTGCCGTACTTGGCGTAGATCGACGGGTTGGCGAAGCCGATCGCCTTGCCGCCGCGCGCCTCCTGGGCGAGGGCCTGGACGGCCGCGATGACCGGCGAGGCCAGCGAGGTGCCGCCGATGCGGTACTCGCTGTACGACTCGGAGCCGTCCGCCTGGGTCTGCGTCTGGCCGACCAGGAAGCCGGTGTTCGGGTCGGCGATCGCGGAGATGTCCGGGACGACGCGGTTGCCGGCGGCGTTGTTGGCCTTGGCGAGCGCGTCCGGGACGACACCCTTCTGGTAGAAGGGCTCGGCGACGGTCTTGCTGGTGCCGCCGCCCGCACCGGAGGTGAACGCGCCGGGGAAGGCCGTCCAGCTCTTGCCGTCCGCGGACAGCGTGGCCTTCTCGGTGCCCCAGCCGGTCTCCCACAGGTACTTGTCGCCCTTGCCGACGGCCAGCGAGGTACCGCCGACCGCCGTCACCCACGCCGAGTCGGCCGGGGTGTCGACCTGCTTCGTCCCGGTGTTGGCGACCTCGTCGCCGTTGTCGCCGGAGGAGAAGTAGAAGCCGATGCCCTCGACCGCGCCGAACTGGAAGACCTGGTCGTAGGCGGCCGCGAGATCCGGCGTCTGGTTGGCCTCGATGTCACCCCAGGAGTTGGAGACGAGGTCGGCCAGATGCTTGTCGACGATCGTGCTGAGGGAGTCCAGCAGGTCGTCGTCCATGCAGGACGAGGCGCCCACATAGGTGACGTTCGCGTCCGGCGCGACCGCGTGGACGGCCTCGACGTCGAGAGTCTCCTCGCCGTACCAGCCGGAGGCGTCGCACTCGTCGGCGCCGGTGTGCGTGTAGTTCTTGGGCAGCACCTGGGACAGTTGGCCGGTCTTCCAGGCGGGGTCGCCGTGCTTCTTCGCGTAGGTCTGCGCGTCGAAGGCGATGGTCGGCGAGGCGAACGCGTCGGTGATGGCGACGCGCACGCCCTTGCCCGTGTACTTGCCCGCGCCGTACGCGGCCCGCAGTTGCTTGCCCGTGTAGCCCTTGACGGCGTACGGGATCTTGCCGCCGTACGCGTCGGGCAGGGTGCTCGCGGTGTTCGAGCCGTAGTACGACGAGAACGGCCCCGCGTTCTTGAACACGGCGCCCGGACCGGGCAGTTGGTCGTTGTGACTCGCCTTGTGCGGGGCGTTGTCCAGGCCGGTGACGGTCAGCACGGCGCCGTTCAGGCTCTCCGGCGCGGAGGCCGTCTTCGACGGGGCACGGTAAGTCCTGGAGCCCTTGGCGTAGTTGTGCAGCTGGGTGCCGAACGCCTTCTCGGCGGCGGCCACGTCACCGGAGACGGAGACGTAGTGCTGCGTGACACCGGTGACCTTCAGGCCCGCGGACGCCAGCCACGACTTCACCGCGGTCACCTGGGCCTTGGTGGCGCCGAAGCGGGCCTGCGCCTGCTGGGCGCTGAGGTACTTGCCGTACGACGCCGAAGCCGGGTCGGACACGGACTTCGCGTACGCGGCCAGGCCGGTCGCGTCCCGGCCGGCGAGGTAGACCCGGGCGGAGACCTGCGAACTGTCGGCGGTAGCGCCCTTGTCGGCCTTGGCCGTGGCCCACGCGGGCCGGGTCCCGGCCAGCGTGTCCCGTGCCGGGCCGTCCGCGGCGTGCGCCGCGGGTATGCCGAGCGCCAGCGCGCCGGCGATCATGGGCAGTGTCGCTGCCATGCTCACACCGGCACGCAGAGTGGCGCGGTTGGATCTCATGGAACCCCCTGTATGCGGTTCGTCTCGAGTGGATCACTCGACGGTGGCCACTCTTTCGATGAACCGTTCATGCCAGGGGAATACGAGTCCCAAGAGGACCCCAATTAACCTAATGACAAGGCTATTTGAGGATTAAGGCGCCACGAGAACCGAGGGTTAACCCTCTAGGACCCTCTAGGAACGCGGTTTCGCGCCGCGCTCCTTCAGCATGTCCGTCATCAGGTCGATCTCCGATTCCTGCGCGTTGACCATGCCCTGCGCGATGTCCTTCTCCACCTTCACCTTGCAGCGCTCGACACAGCCCTCGGCCATGTGGACGCCGCCCTTGTGGTGGTCGGTCATGAGCTGGAGATAGAAGATCTCGGCCTGCTTGCCGCTGAGCTTCTTCAGCTTCTCCATCTCGGTGTTGGTCGCCATGCCCGGCATCAGCGCGCCGTCCTCGCCGGAGGCCATGCCGCCCATGTCCATCCAGGACATCGGCGGCTTTGACGACACCTTCGGCAGATTCCACAGATCGAGCCAGCCCAGCAGCATGCCGCGCTGGTTGGCCTGCGTCTGCGCGATGTCGTACGCGAGCAGCCGTACGTCCTCGTTCTTCGTACGGTCGCGGACGATGAACGACATCTCCACCGCCTGCTGGTGGTGCACCGCCATGTCCCGCGCGAACCCGGCGTCCGCGGAGGCCGCGGTCGGGGTGTCGGTGGAGCCGTCGTCCTGGGTGACGGCGTAGGTGATCCCCCCGGTCGCGACGAGTACCGCCGCCGCGCCCGAGGCGATCCAGCCGGCCTTCCTCACTACGACAGACCGCCCGTGCACGTCGCGCCCTTCTCGGGAGTCTGCTCGCCCTGGACATACGTCTCGAAGAACTTGTCGACGTTCGGGTCGCTCGCGCTCGTCACCGTCCGCTGGTGGCCCCACGCCGTCAGCATGATCGGGGCCGCCTGGCCCTCGTACGGGCTCATCAGCGTGTACGGCGTCTTCTTCACCTTCGCCGACAGCGCCTCGATGTCGGCCTTCTTGGCCTTGGAGGTGTACGTCACCCAGACCGAACCGTGCTCCAGCGAGTGCACGGCGTTCATGTTGTTGAGTTCCTTGGTGTAGACGTCGCCGTTGCAGTTCATCCAGCGGGCGTCGTGGTCACCGCCGGCCGGGGGCGTCATCGGGTACTTCACGGTCTTGGTGACGTGGGTCTGGCTGAGCTTGGACGACCACGTCTTCACCCCGTCCTTGCCCGTGGTCCAGTGACCCGGGTTGCTGGAGTCGGCCGTCGTGCTGCCGCCGTCGTCCTGCGACCGCACGAGCACGACGCCGCCCACGACGAGAGCGGTGACGACGGCCACGCTCGCCCCGATCGTGAGGAGCCGGTTGCGGCGTTCGCGGGCCTGTTCGGCACGCCGCATCTCCGCTATTCGAGCCTGGCGCTCGGCGGAGTTCTTGTTCTTGGCGGAACCCATGGGGTGTGTCCTTCTGGGTAAGGAGGGCCGGTCGGGTCCGCTGATCGTAATGGGGAAGGGGGTGTCTCCAGAAAGGGAGGGCACAGGAATGGCCGAAGACCGGGCGCCCGCGGAGAACCGGGTCCGCCCAGGTTCCGACACGCCCGGCATTACTTATACGGGCCCGAGCAGGCAAGATGGGCGGCAGAACAGTACACCTGACGTACGTGAGGCGTTCGCCCGGAGGTCGGCCCGCCGATCATGGTCCGCAACACGGATGAAATGGTGTTGTGGTGGGATGCTCAGGTGCCCGACCGTCTCACGCGGGACCGGAGACAGGTGGCCTGACCAGCAAGGATGGGGAAGCTGAAGATGGACAAGCAGCAGGAGTTCGTGCTCCGGACGTTGGAGGAGCGCGACATCCGGTTCGTACGCCTGTGGTTCACGGACGTGCTGGGCTTCCTCAAGTCCGTCGCCGTGGCCCCGGCCGAACTGGAACAGGCCTTCGACGAGGGCATCGGATTCGACGGCTCCGCGATCGAGGGCTTCGCCCGGGTCTACGAGTCCGACATGATCGCCAAGCCGGACCCCTCGACCTTCCAGATCCTGCCGTGGCGCGCCGAGGCGCCCGGTACGGCCCGGATGTTCTGCGACATCCTCATGCCGGACGGCTCGCCGTCCTTCGCGGACCCGCGCTACGTGCTCAAGCGCGCGCTGGCCCGCACCTCGGACCTGGGCTTCACCTTCTACACCCACCCCGAGATCGAGTTCTTCCTGCTGAAGGACAAGCCGCTGGACGGCACCCGTCCCACGCCGGCCGACAACTCGGGCTACTTCGACCACACCCCCCAGAACATCGGCATGGACTTCCGCCGCCAGGCGATCACCATGCTGGAGTCGATGGGCATCTCGGTCGAGTTCTCCCACCACGAGGGCGCCCCCGGCCAGCAGGAGATCGACCTCCGCTACGCCGACGCGCTCTCCACGGCGGACAACATCATGACGTTCCGCCTGGTCATGAAGCAGGTGGCGCTGGAGCAGGGCGTCCAGGCGACATTCATGCCGAAGCCGTTCAGCGAGCACCCGGGGTCCGGGATGCACACGCACCTCTCCCTCTTCGAGGGCGACCGCAACGCGTTCTACGAGTCGGGCTCGGAGTACCAGCTCTCCAAGGTCGGCCGGTCCTTCATCGCGGGCCTGCTGAAGCACTCCGCGGAGATCTCCGCGGTCACCAACCAGTGGGTCAACTCCTACAAGCGCATCTGGGGCGGCTCGGAGCGCACGGCGGGCGCCGGCGGCGAGGCCCCCTCGTACATCTGCTGGGGCCACAACAACCGCTCGGCCCTGGTCCGCGTCCCCATGTACAAGCCCGGCAAGACCGGCTCCGCCCGCATCGAGGTCCGCTCGATCGACTCCGGAGCCAACCCGTACCTGGCGTACGCCGTCCTCCTGGCCGCCGGCCTCAAGGGCATCGAGGAGGGCTACGAGCTCCCGCCGGGCGCCGAGGACGACGTCTGGGCCCTCTCCGACGCCGAGCGCCGCGCGATGGGCATCGAGCCCCTCCCGCAGAACCTCGGCGAGGCCCTGACCCTCATGGAGCGCAGCGACCTGGTCGCCGAGACGCTGGGCGAGCACGTCTTCGACTTCTTCCTGCGCAACAAGCGCCAGGAGTGGGAGGAGTACCGCTCCGAGGTGACCGCGTTCGAGCTGCGGAAGAACCTGCCGGTGCTGTAAGCGCGTATTACCGGAAGGGCCGACGGTCATGGACCGCCGGCCCTTCCGCGTTTCATCAAATACAGGCCAAGAACATCCCAAGCCGTGACATGATCGCGCCACATCAGTTAGTGATCAAGGAGCGATTGCATGCGAACTGGCGCAAGGATGGGGCTTGTCGGCGCGGCCGCGGCCGTACTGGTCGGCACCATGTCGGGGGTTGCCTGGGCCGACAACAACATCGCCACCTGCACCACCAGCACGACGGATGTCGGCGGCCGGGACTGTGACTTCTGGTTCTACAAGGAGGACGGCAACACCCTCGTCGGATACGGCAGTTTCCGCGCGGACGGCGAGCACCTCGTCGCCTCCGACAGGTACACCGACGGCCGTGGTGTCTTCGTCTCGGCGTCGTGGAGCGGCGGCTACAAGGAGATCTGGCTCACGGGCGGCAACGGCGACTACGAGAACGCCAACCTGGCGATAACCGACGGCACTTCGGTGACGGTGCAGTCCTGTCAGACCGACAACGGCGCGCTGCTCAACTGCAGGACGCTGACCGCTCGGGCGTGACCGCAGTGCGGGGGCGCGGAGTCGGCTCCGCGCCCCCGCGAGTGCGCTACTTGCCTGCCAGCTTCGCCAGCACCTGGTGCAGCGGCTCCGTCTCGCGGCGCTTGTACTCCTGGATCGCCCAGCCGTTGCCGTCCGGGTCCTTGAAGTACATGAAGGTGGCGCCGTCCTGCGGGGCGAACTGCACAGGCTCGCTGACGTCGAGGCCGCGCGCCGTCAGCTCGTCGTACGCCGCCTTCGCGTCCGTGACGCACAGCTGCATGCCGTGGTACGTGCCCGGCTGCGGTGTGCCCGTGGGGACCTGGAGACCGTCGACCAGGGCGATGGAACAGCCCGAGCCCGGCGGGGTCAGCTGGACGATCCGTACGCCCTCCATCACCTCGCCGTCGAGGTCCACGTGGAAACCGACCTTGTCCTGATAGAACTCCTTGGCCCGATCCACATCGGAAACCGGCAGCAGGATCACTTCGAGGGACATGTCCATGGCGTTGACTCCCTTGTCGACGTCAGTCGAACCGCCAGCGGGTCTGGCTGAACGGCTCCCCCTTACCGAAGCCGAAAACCGTGCGCGGCGCCACCGAGAAGACGAAAGCGTGCCCGGCACCGTGGCGGAAGCTGCCGTTCCGTACCTCGAAGCGCCAGAACTCGCCGTATTTCTCCTCCCACGCGGCTGCCAGCTCCCGCAGCCGCCCGTCATCGACGACGCGCACCGCCTCGCCCTCCACGACGAGGTCGTAGCCCTCGTCCCAGGTGTTGACGCCGGTCGTCAGCACGACCTGCGGGTTCGCCGCGAGATTGCGGGCCTTGCGCTCCTCCGGACCCGTGCAGAAGTGCAGCGCGCCCTCGGACCAGACCGCGGGCAGCGGGGTCACGTGCGGGCGCCCGTCCGGCCGGACCGTGGAGATCCAGAACAGCTCGGCCTGGTTGAGGATCTTCAGCGCCTCGGACCAGTCGGTCGCGGTGGCCGTGCCGTCGCTGTAGCGGGTGTCGAGGCGGGCGTCGGGTTGTCTGTCGGACATCAGCGGCCTCCCTTCGCAAGGGCAGACCCGCGGCGGATCCGGAACTCATCGGTCAGGGCGCTTCCGCCTCGGGGAACACCCGCGCCACCGCCGCGATCCTGCTCGACACCCCCAGCTTGCCGAAGGCGTTCTCGAGGTGCTTGCGGACGGTGCTGGGGGAGACGACCAGTTGTTCGGCGATCCGCGGAGTGTCGAGCCCCCGGGCCACGCAGCGCAGGACGTCCAGTTCCCGGTGGGTCAGCGGTACGGGAGGCCGACGCCTGTGGGCGGCCTCGCGGTAGATCGCGTAGATGTGGGGCGCCAGCAGTTCCAGGGTCGTCATCTCGAGGTCGCTGAACGGCCTCGGTTCCGTGCGGAAGAACTGGAAGACGCGGGTGCGGCCGGGGGCGGTGGGCAGGGCGATGACGGCGATGGAGGGGAACGGGCGGAGGAACTCGGTGTAGATCGGCAGGTTCCGCAGCTCGCGCAGCGACAGGAAGTCGGCCATCTGAGTGGTCTCGGGGCCGGCGCGCGCCAAGGTGACCTGACGGCACTGCGGGTGCTGGTGACGCCACTGCCAATAGGCCTCCATCGGGCCCTGCTCCTCGTCGAACGGCGTCTCCTGCTCGTTGAGGCAGATCCTGGTCGGGATGTCCAGCTCCGAGAACCAGGCGCAGTCGCAGGGGACGAGCTGTTGCAGGCCGACCAGCAGGGACTTCGGCGGCACGTCGTCCGAGGGGGCGCGCCGGGCCTCCTCCAGGACGTCCGCCATGCGCCGCAGATGAGCCTCCGCCGTCGTCATGCCGCCTCCCGAGGACAGTCCCCGCCTCCCGCGAACGTACTCCCGCGCTGTCCGTGAACACCGGGGATTCGTCAAATGACGAATGGGCCCGGGCGGTCGCCAGGAGCATCGTCGGTTCCGGCAGCACTCCGGCTGCCGGAGGACACGGAGGCATCCCATGCGTTCCCACCTGCGCCCCTACGACGGTCGCGGCCACCCGCGTCCGCACCGGCGCGCCGCCCTCGCCACGGGCGCCGCCATGCTCGTCGCGGCCCTGCTCGCCACCGGCTGCCAGGCCGGGACCACCAAGGCCGCCCCCGAGGCCGCGCCCGACAAGGCCGAGGCCTTCACCACCGTGCGCTTCACGCTCGGCCCCCGCGGCGGCGTCCAGTTCCACGGGGCCTCCCGCGAGGCGGTCACCGCGGCCGGGTCCTACGCCGTCTCCGCGGGCCGCGCACACCCCTTCGCCCGCCCCGACGGGCGGCTGCTGGTGGTGCTGCGGCACTGGCCCGAGGCCCGTACGGAACGGGCCTCGCGCGGGTGGGCGCCCCGGCGGCTGGTGCCGCCCGAGGAGGCCGCGATCGAGACGGGCTTCCTGGTCGACACCGGGGACTGGGTGCGGGCCGACCTCGACGGACACCCGTTGCAGTGGTTGCGTGACGACACGATCCGCGTCGACACCACGAACGGCACCGTCGGCGACCTCAGCAGTCTGACCCTGTCCGGACCGCACGGGGGTCGGTCCGGACAGCCCGTCCCGCCGCCGGGCGACCCCGGTTGCGAGAAGCCCTCGCAGCTGGTCCTCCCGTCGGTCGAGCCGGGCGCGTCCGTGACGGCCGTACTGACCCGGCTGCGCGCCCGCTGCCTCGACGTCCAGTACGCCACCCTGCCCGGCAAGGGCACGCCCGGCACCGTCCAGCGGGTGTACGTCCCCCTCGCCGGTCACCCCGTCGCGGCCGCCTTCCTGCCGCCCCTCGAAGGCACCACGGCCCCGGGCCGCATGCCCGGCGACAAGGTCCTCACCGACGCATCCCGCCCGGCCACGGTGGTGGTAACCCGCTGACACCGTCCCGGCGCCCGGGCGACCACATCCTCCGCCCGGGGCGTCTCGGGCGTCCCGGTGTCCTGACGCCCGGCGGGCGCTGCCTGGCCTCGGTGTCCGGTGCATCCTCGCTTCGCCGCCCTGGCGTACGGCCACCACTTCCGAGCCCCGAGCCCCGAGCCCCGAGCCCCGAGCCCCGAGCCCCGAGCCCCGGCGTCCAGACGCTTCCTCGCCCCCGGCGCCCCGCGTCCCGCGCTCATTCCCCGTGCCCGACCCCCGGCGCCAACCCGCCCCCACCCGCTCGATCCGCCCCGGCGCTTCTCTCACCCTCTCCGGTTAGGCTCAAGCTCGTACGACCTTGATCGGAGGAGGCCGAGGATGACGGCGCCGGGGCGCAGGAGCAGTACCTTCAGTCGGCTGCTGCGGCACGGGTTCACCGATCCCTCGGCTGCCGAGCGGCTGCTGGACGGCCCGGAGCTGACCGGCGTACGCAATGATCCGGTGCTCCTCGAAGCCCTCGGCGCCACCGCGGACCCCGATCTCGCCCTGCACGGCCTGGTGCGGCTGCTGGAGGCGCAGCCCGGTCCCACCGCCCGGCGTGAGCTGCTGGACACGGTGATAGCGGCCAAGCCGTTGCGCGACCGGCTGCTGGGTGTACTGGGGGCCTCCGCCGCGCTCGCCGAGCATCTGGCCCGGCATGCCGGGGACTGGCAGGCGCTCGTCATGTACGAGCCGCGCGATCTGCACCCCGGCGTGGAGGAGTTCGAGCGCGGGCTCGCCGAGGCCGACGACCCCGTCTCCCTGCGTGTCGCCTACCGGCGCTGTCTGCTGTCCATCGCCGCCCGTGACGTGTGCGGCACCACCGACCTCGCCGAGACCGCCGCCGAGCTCGCCGACCTCGCCACCGCGACCCTGCGCGCGGCCCTCGCCATCGCCCGCGCCGCCGCCCCCGACGAGGCCGCGCTGTGCCGGCTCGCGGTCATCGCGATGGGCAAGTGCGGTGGCCATGAGCTCAATTACGTGTCCGACGTCGATGTGATCTTCGTGGGGGAGGCCGTCGAGGGTGCCGACGAGGGCAAGGCCCTGCGGTCCGCCACCAAGCTCGCCTCGCACATGATGCGGATCTGCTCCGAGACGACCGTCGAGGGGTCGATCTGGCCCGTCGACGCCAACCTCCGGCCCGAGGGCCGCAACGGTCCGCTGGTGCGGACGCTCGCCAGCCATCTCGCCTACTACCAGCGGTGGGCCAAGACCTGGGAGTTCCAGGCCCTCCTCAAGGCCCGTCCGGTCGCCGGGGACATCGAGCTCGGCGAGGAGTACGTCAGCGCGCTGGAACCCCTCGTCTGGAAGGCCGCCGAGCGCGAGAACTTCGTCGCCGACGTGCAGAAGATGCGCCGCCGGGTCGTCGAGAACATTCCGGTCGCCGAGGTCGAGCGCGAGCTGAAGCTCGGCCCCGGTGGCCTCCGCGACGTCGAATTCGCCGTGCAGCTCCTGCAGTTGGTGCACGGCAGGGCCGACGCCTCCCTCCGCAGCGGCACCACCCTCGACGCGCTCCAGGCCCTCGCCGCCGGCGGGTATGTCGGCCGCGACGACGCCGTGCAACTCGACGACGCCTACCGCTTCCTGCGCTCCATGGAGCACCGCATCCAGCTCTACCGGCTGCGCCGCACCCACCTCGTCCCCGAGGACGACGCCGACCAGCGCCGTATCGGCCGCTCCCTGGGCCTGCGCACGGATCCGGTCGTCGAGCTGAACCGCGAGTGGAAGCGGCACACCAGTGTCGTACGGCGGCTGCACGAGAAGCTCTTCTACCGGCCGCTGCTCGACGCCGTCGCCCAACTCGCGTCCGGTGAGACCCGGTTGAGGCCGGAGGCGGCTCGGGAGCGGCTGGTCGCGCTCGGGTACGCCGACCCGGCGGCGGCCCTGCGGCACCTGGAGGCGCTCGCCTCCGGCGTCACCCGCAAGGCCGCGATCCAGCGAACCCTCCTTCCGGTACTGCTGGGTTGGTTCGCCGACTCCGCCGACCCGGACGCGGGGCTGCTCAACTTCCGCAAGGTGTCGGACGCGTTGGGCAAGACCCCCTGGTATCTGCGGCTGCTGCGCGACGAGGGTGCCGCCGCCGAGAACCTCGCGCGCGTGCTGTCCGCCGGGCGCCTGGCCCCCGACCTGCTCATGCGCGCACCGGAAGCCGTGGCGCTGCTGGGCGACAGCGACAGCGCCGGACTCGCCCCGCGCGGCCGGGCCGGCCTGGAGCAGGAGATCCTCGCCGCGGTGAGCCGCGCGGACGGTGCCGAACAGGCGGTCACCGCGGCCCGCGGAGTACGCCGCCGCGAACTGTTCCGTACCTGCGCCGCCGACATCGTCGGCTCCTACGGCACCGAGACCCAGCCCGCCGAGGCCGACCAGGGAGCCCTGGTGGACCGGGTCGGCGGCGCCGTCTCCGACCTCAACGCGGCGACCCTCGCGGGCACCCTGCGCGCCGTGGTCCGCGACACCTGGGGCGACACCCTGCCCACCCGGTTCGCCGTCATCGGCATGGGCCGCTTCGGCGGTCACGAACTCGGCTACGGCTCCGACGCGGACGTCCTGTTCGTCCACGAGCCGCGCAACGGCGTGCCCGAGCAGTCGGCCTCCGAGGCCGCCAACAAGGTCGTCTCCGAGATGCGCCGCCTGCTGCGGCTCCCGAGCGCCGACCCGCCCCTGCTGATCGACGCGGACCTGCGCCCCGAGGGCAAGTCCGGGCCGCTCGTAAGGACGTTGAAGTCGTACGAGGCGTACTACCGCCGGTGGTCCTTGGTCTGGGAGTCACAGGCGCTGTTGCGGGCCGAAGTCGTCGCCGGCGACGAGGATCTGGGGCAGCGTTTCATCGAGCTGATCGATCCGCTGCGGTATCCGGCGGAGGGGCTCGGTGACGATGCCGTACGGGAGATTCGGCGGCTGAAGGCGCGGATGGAGTCGGAGCGGCTGCCTCGCGGCGCCGACCCGAAGCTGCACACCAAGCTGGGGCCGGGGGGACTGTCCGACGTCGAGTGGGTCGTGCAGCTCATGCAGTTGCAGCACGGGTGGGCGGAGCCGGGGCTGCGGACCACGCGGACGCGGGAGGCGCTTGCCGCGGCGTGCGCCGCGGAGCTCATCGCCGGGGAGGACGCCGAGATCCTCGATGAGGCCTGGGTGTTGGCGACTCGGGTGCGGAATGCGGTGATGCTGGTGCGGGGGCGGGCCGGGGACACCTTCCCCACGGACCCTCGTGAACTGGCCGCCGTGGGGCGGTACTTGGGGTACGGGCCAGGGCATGTGGGGGACATGCTGGATGACTATCGGCGTACGGGGCGGCGGGCCCGGGCTGTGGTGGAGACGCTGTTCTACGGGGCGTGAACTCCAGTTTTCGGCTGCGGCGCCGTCGTGGTTGCTCGCGCCCGCGCGGCGGCAGCCGCAGATTCAACACAGCCCCGCGCCCCTTTGGGGCGCGTCATGGCCACGCCGGTCAACACGATCGCCATGCCTGCCAGCACGCGGATCCCCACCTCCTCGCCCAGTAGCAGTGCACCCAGCGCCACCGAGACCACCGGCAGCAAGTAGCCGACCGTCGCCGCGGTCGTCGCGCCCTCGTCCGCGATCAGGCGGTAGTTGAGGTAGAAGGTCACGCCCGTGCCCAGGACGCCCAGGGCGGTCACCGCGAGGAGGGCGGTCATGTCGGCGTCGACCGGGCCCGCGACCGGAAGGGACAGCGTCGTCCAACCCGTCGCCATGAGCAGTTGCGCCGCGGACATCGCCATCGGCGCCTGCTTGTCGGTGAGTTTGCGGGCCATGTACGCGAACGCCACGGCATAGCTGGCCGCGGCCCCCAGCAGGGCCAGCGCGCTCCAGCTCAGCAGGCCCGAGCGGTGCCAGGGGGCGAAGATCAGGACCGTGCCGGCGAAGCCGAGGAAGAGACCGGCGAGGCGTACGGGGTGCAGGCCGCGGTCGGTGCCGAGGAGCAGGCCGATCAGCAGTGACCACAGGGGCGTTGTCGCGTTCAGGACGCCCGCGATACCCGAGTCGAGGCTCTGCTCACCCACCGCGAACAGGGCGAACGGGATGGCGTTGCAGAACAGCGCGGCCACGACCAGATGACCCCAGGTGGCCCGTGAGCGGGGCAGTCGCTGACCGGCCGAGCGGGCCAGTACCAGCAGGGTCGCCGTGCCCAGCACGCAGCGGACGATGGTGATCTGCGCGGGGGAGAGGCCGTGGTTGAGGGCGAGCTTGATCCAGAGGAACCCCGAGCCCCACAGGAGGGCGAGGGCGGCCATGCGGAGCGTGGAGGCGGGAGACATGCCTCTACGGTCCGGGAGGGGACGCGTGAGGACAAGTGAAGAGTTCTGGATGAGTTGTTAAGCTGTGCTACATGCTGGATGTGCGTCGGATGCAGGTGCTGCGGGCCGTGGTGAGCAGCGGGTCGGTGACGGGGGCGGCGACGCTGCTGGGCTACACGCCCTCCGCCGTGAGCCAGCAGATCGCCGCGCTGGAGAAGGAGACGCGGACGGATCTGCTGGAACGGGTCGGGCGGGGGGTGCGCCCCACGGCGGCGGGGCTGCTCCTGACCGAGTACGCGGACGCGATCAGCCGCCAGGTCGCCGAGGCGGAGACCGCCCTGGCGGATCTGCTCGCGGGGCGGACGGGCCGGCTGTCGGTGCGGTACTTCGCGACGGCGGGCGCGTCCCTGGTCGCCCCGGCGGTCGCCCGGCTGCGGACGGAGCATCCCGGCGTGCAGATCGAGCTGAAGCTCATCGACCCCGAGGATCCGTTGCCGGACGTGCGGGAGGGCCGGGCGGATCTGGCGCTGGTGGTGGGGCCACGAGCCTCCGGCCAGGAGGGCGTCCGGTTCCTGCACCTGCTGGACGACCCGTACCTCGCGGTACTTCCCGAGGGCCACCGTCTGGCGCATGCCGAAGTGCTGGAGATGTCCGACCTCGCGGAGGAACCCTGGGTCGGCAGCGAATGGCCCGGCCCCTGTCTCGACGCCCAGCTCGCCGCGTGCGAGACGGCGGGCTTCCGGCCACGCTTCGTGGTCGAGAGCGAGGACTACGTCACCGCCCAGGGGTTCGTCGCGGCGGGGCTCGGGGTGAGCCTCATCCCGCGGCTCGGGCTGGGCGTCGGCGTCCGGCCGGGAGTGGTCGTACGGGAACTGCGGAGCCCGCAGCCCGCGCGCTCGATCTACGCGGCCGTACGCGAGACGGCCCCGCCCCAGCCTGCGCTACGGGCGTTCATCGCGGCGATGCGGGCTGCGGCCGGGGCTGCTTGAGGGCCGCCGCAGGCACCAGCTGCGGCAAGCGGTACGGCAGGGCGCCGTACCAGAGCCGTGCCACCGTGAAGCCGAAGGCCAGGCACAGGATGCCGCCCACCGCGTCGAGCCAGAAGTGGTTGGCGGTGGCGACGATGACCACGAGGGTGGCCGTCGGGTAGAGGAGGCCCAGGACGCGCACCCAGGGCACCGACGCCAGCGCGAAGATCGTCAGGCCGCACCACAGGGACCAGCCGATGTGCATGGACGGCATCGCGGCGTACTGGTTCGACATGTTCTTGAGGTCGCCGGAGGCCATCGAGCCCCACGTCTGGTGGACCATGACCGTGTCGATGAAGTCGCCGCCGTTCATCAGGCGGGGCGGGGCCAGCGGATACAGGTAGTAACCGACGAGGGCCACGCCGGTCGTCGCGAACAGCACCATGCGGGTCGCCGCGTAACGGCCGGGATGACTGCGGAAGAGCCACACCAGGACACCGAGCGTCACCACGAAGTGCAGCGTGGCGTAGTAGTAGTTCATGCCCACGATCAGCCAAGTCACGGAATTCACCGCGTGGTTGACCGACTCCTCGACCGCGATCCCCAGGTCGTGCTCGACCCGCCAGATCCAGTCGGCATTGCGCAACGCCTCGGCCTTCTGCTCCGGGACCGCGTTGCGGATCAGTGAGTAGGTCCAGTAACTCACAGCGATCAGCAGGATCTCGAACCAGAGGCGGGGGCGGCGCGGGGAGCGTAGCCGGCGCAGGAAGCCCGGCCTCGTATCGGCCGCGACAGGCTGGTGAACGGCCTCTTCGCGGCCTTCCAGTGTCGTCACGGTCGAATCACCCATGGACACAGAGTCTGCCAGAAAAGCCCTTGCCCCCAGATCATCCCTCGGTCCTGTCCGGGACGCATGTCCTACGGCGGGACGAGTCCCCGGACTCCTACCAGCGCAGGGGAACAGAAACCCGGATTCTCCGCCTTAAGGACGATTCCGGTCCCCAGGGGCCGAAGCTGTCGAACCGCGCACCACCAGCTCCGGCATGAACACGAACTCACTGTGCGGAGCGGGCGTCCCGCCGATCTCCTCGAGCAGCGTGCGCACCGCGGCCTGGCCCATCGCCGGCACCGGCTTGCGGACCGTGGTGAGAGGCGGGTCGGTGAAGGCGATCAGCGGGGAGTCGTCGAAGCCGACCACCGAGATGTCCTTCGGCACGTCCAGACCGAGCTGCCGCGCCGCCCGTATCGCACCCAGCGCCATCATGTCGCTCGCGCACACCACCGCCGTGCAGTTGCGGGAGATCAGCGCCGTGGCGGCCGCCTGACCGCCCTCCAGGGTGTACAGCGAGTGCTGGACGAGCTCCGTCTCGACCGTCTCCGCGGTCAGGCCCAGCTGGTCCTGCATCGCGCGGACGAAGCCGTCGATCTTCCGCTGGACGGGCACGAACCGCTTGGGGCCCAGTGCCAGGCCGATCCGCGTGTGCCCCAGCGAGATCAGATGCGTCACCGCGAGCGTCATCGCCGCGCGGTCGTCGGGGGAGATGAAGGGCGCCTGCACCTTCGGCGAGAAGCCGTCCACGAGGACGAACGGCACACCCTGGCCGCGCAGCTGCTCGTAGCGCTGCATGTCGGCGGAGGTGTCCGCGTGCAGTCCGGAGACGAAGATGATGCCGGCCACGCCCCGGTCGACGAGCATCTCGGTGAGCTCGTCCTCGGTGGAGCCGCCCGGGGTCTGGGTGGCGAGGACGGGGGTGTAGCCCTGCCGCGTCAGCGCCTGGCCGATGACCTGGGCCAGTGCCGGGAATATGGGGTTCTCCAGCTCCGGCGTTATCAGACCCACCAGGCCCTCGCTGCGCTGCCGCAGACGCACCGGGCGTTCATAGCCGAGCACGTCGAGTGCGGCCAGCACGGACTGGCGGGTGGTGGAGGCGACGCCGGGCTTCCCGTTGAGGACGCGGCTGACAGTCGCTTCACTGACCCCCGCCTGTGCAGCGATGTCGGCAAGCCGTGTGGTCACAGGGGTGGACTGTACCGCCCGTATCTGCCCTTGCACACCAATTGGACGTCGCGACCGACCTGTTGGCCGGCCGGGTCCGGGTTGCTGCGTCATCGCGCTCCCTCGTGAAAGTGATGGCAAGAGCTTGCAGAGTCTTGCACAACCCCTGTTGTGCCGCCCCACCGCCGGAAACAAGCGTCTCACGGCGGTTGCCGAGAGGTCACGCCCGGATAACTTCGATGATGTCTTGCACTTTTTTGCTGCAAGACCTTTCGCGTCGCTTACATCGCTGTTACGTTCGGCCACGCCCGGCGGCCGCAACGGCGCAGTCGGACAGCGGCAGGGACGGCGGACGGGACCGCCACCTGCACAAGCAGGGCGGCAGACGGGGCCATCCCTGCAGCACACGGGCTTTCACCCTCAAGGAGAACTCATGCGGCGTGGCATAGCGGCCACCGCGCTGGTGGCGTCCCTCGCCCTCGCGGCGACGGCCTGCGGCGGAGACAGCGACAGCGGCGACAAGGCCGACGGCCCGGTCACCATCACCTGGTGGGACACCTCCAACGCCACCAATGAGGCGCCGGTCTACAAGGCCCTCATCAAGGAGTTCGAGGCCGCCAACAAGGGCGTCAAGGTCAAGTACGTCAACGTCCCCTTCGACCAGGCGCAGAACAAGTTCGACACCGCCGCCGGCGCCTCGGGCGCCCCGGACGTGCTGCGCTCCGAGGTCGGCTGGACCCCCGCCTTCGCCAAGAAGGGCTTCTTCCTGCCGCTGGACGGCACCGAGGCCCTGGCCGACGAGAGCAAGTTCAAGTCCAATCTGATCGAGCAGGCCAAGTACGAGGGCAAGACGTACGGCGTCCCGATCGTCACGGACACGCTCGCCCTTGTGTACAACAAGGAGCTCTTCGAGAAGGCCGGCGTCGAGGCCCCCAAGACCTGGGACGACCTGAAGAAGGCCGCCGCCACGATCAAGGACAAGACCGGCGTCGACGGCTACTGGGGCTCCACCCAGGCCTACTACGCCCAGTCCTTCCTCTACGGCGAGGGCACCGACACCGTCGACGCCGACGCCAAGAAGGTCACGGTCAACTCGGACGCCGCGAAGAAGGCGTACGGCACCTGGCTGAGCCTCTTCTCCGGCAAGGGCCTGCACAAGGCCGACACCACCGCCGACGCCTACGCCCACATCCAGGACGCGTTCGTCAACGGCAAGGTCGCCTCGATCATCCAGGGCCCGTGGGAGATCACCAACTTCTACAAGGGCGCCGCGTTCAAGGACAAGAACAACCTCGGCATCGCCACCGTCCCGGCCGGCTCCACCGGCAAGGCGGGCGCCCCCACCGGCGGCCACAACCTCTCGGTCTACGCCGGCTCCGACGCCGCCCACCAGAAGGCCTCGCTGAAGTTCCTCAACTTCATGACCTCCGCGAAGTCCCAGGCGACCATCGCGCTGAAGAACTCCACGCTGCCGACCCGTGACGACGCCTACACCACCGAGGTCAAGGCCGACCCGGGCATCGCCGGCTACGGCACGGTCCTCTCCGCCGCCCAGCCGCGCCCGGCGCTGCCCGAGTACAGCTCCCTGTGGGGCCCGCTGGACACCGAGCTGCCCAAGATCGCCGGCGGCAAGGAGTCCCTGGACAAGGGCCTGAGCAACGCCGAGACCGCGATCGCCAAGCTGGTCCCGGACTTCTCCAAGTAAGCCCCGAGCGGCCGCCGGATCCCCCGGTTCACGGGGGGAGGGATCCGGCGGTCATCGGCCTGTGAGCCGTACACCCCTTGAACTCCCAGAAGGTGTCGAACCATGACAGTCGCCATCGACCGCGCGACCGGCAAGCGCCGCGGTGACCGCGGGCAACGCCCCGGGCTGGGCCAGCGCCTGCGGCACGGATACCAGAAGCACTGGTACGCGTACGCGATGATCGCCCCGGTGGCGGTCGTGCTCGGTGTCCTCGTGCTGTACCCCCTGGTGTACGGCCTCTACCTCACGCTCACCGACGCCAACAGCCTCAACACGGCGCGGCAGATCGGCGTCAACCACATCGACGCCACCTACAAGTTCATCGGCCTCGACAACTACGCCGACATCCTCTGGGGCGACACCGCGTACGACCGCTTCTGGTCGCACTTCATCTGGACGATCGTCTGGACGGCCGCCTGTGTGGCCCTGCACTACGGCATCGGCCTCGGCCTCGCCCTGCTGCTCAACCAGAAGCTCCGCGGCCGCACCTTCTACCGGCTGATCCTGATCCTGCCGTGGGCCGTGCCGACCTTCGTCACCGTCTTCGGCTGGCGGTTCATGCTCGCCGACGGCGGCGTCATCAACAGCTTCCTGGAGACCCTCCATCTGCCGACACCACTGTGGCTGGAGGACACCTTCTGGCAGCGGTTCGCCGCGATCATGGTCAACACCTGGTGCGGTGTGCCGTTCATGATGGTCTCGCTGCTCGGCGGACTCCAGTCCATCGACGCCTCGCTCTACGAGGCCTCCGAGATGGACGGCGCCAACGCCTGGCAGCGGTTCCGGTACGTCACGCTGCCGGGTCTGCGGTCCGTCAGCTCCACCGTCGTACTGCTCGGCATCATCTGGACCTTCAACCAGTTCGCCATCATCTTCCTGCTGTTCGGCAACACCGCCCCGGACGCCCAGATCCTGGTCACCTGGGCCTACTACCTCGGCTTCGGACAGCAGCCGCGTGACTTCGCCCAGTCGGCCGCCTACGGCATCCTGCTGCTGGCCGTCCTGATCGTCTTCACCTCCTTCTACCGCCGCTGGCTGAACCGCAACGACCAGCAGCTCGCGATCTGAGGCAGGAGTCACCATGAGTACCTCAACCCCCTCCGAGATCAAGGCGGACCGTCCGGTGACCCCGCAGGTCCTCGAAGCCTCCCGGCCGCGCAAGGGGCGCGGACGCGAGCAGCGCAGCCTCGCCGGCTCGCTCGCCTCCCACGGCATCCTGACCGTCGCGAGCCTGATCGCGCTGTTCCCGATCGCCTGGCTGGTCTATCTCTCCCTCGGCCCGGACAAGGACGACTACCTCCACCCGGGCGGCATCTGGGACAAGATGACGCTGGACAACTACTCGTTCGTCCTGGAGCACACGAACTTCTTCGACTGGCTGAAGAGCTCGCTGATCGTCTCCCTCGGCACCACCGTCATCGGTGTCTTCGCGGCGGCCACCACCGGCTACGCGGTCTCCCGCATGCGGTTCCCCGGCTACAAGAGGTTCATGTGGGTGCTACTGGTCACCCAGATGTTCCCGATAGCCGTACTCATCGTGCCGATGTACCAGATCCTCTCGGAACTGCAGCTCATCGACACCTACCTTGGGCTGGTCCTCGTCTACTGCGCGACCGCGGTGCCCTACAGCGCCTGGCTGTTGAAGGGCTACTTCGACACCATCCCGTTCGAGATCGACGAGGCAGGACGCGTCGACGGACTGACCCCCTTCGGCACGTTCTTCCGGCTGATCCTGCCGCTCGCCAAGCCGGGTCTGGCGGTCGCCGCGTTCTACAACTTCATCACCGCCTTCGGTGAGGTCGCCTTCGCCACCACCTTCATGCTCGACGACCAGAAGTACACGCTCGCCGTCGGCCTGCAGAGCTTCGTCAGCGAGCACGACGCGCAGCGGAACCTGATGACGGCGGCGGCGGTGTTGATCGCCATACCGGTGTCGGCGTTCTTCTACCTCGTGCAGAAGAACCTGGTGACCGGCCTCACCGCGGGCGGAACAAAGGGGTAGGTGCCGCGTTCTGCCGTCGGTCGGCCTCAGCGCCGTCGTGGCTGGTCGCGCAGTTCCCCGCGCCCCTGTGTGTGGGGGCGTTGCCCCCTCCACACACCTAGTACCCGAGGCGGCCGTGGTTGCCATCCGACCCCGCTGTGACCGCGGCCGCCTCGTCACCACCCGCCCCCCCGTACCCCCACCTGAACCGATGACTCCGTTACGCAAGGACGCCATGAGCCAGCAGCACACTGCCGACCCGGCCCCGACCTCCGCCGTAGCCACCGTCGCCCGGCACCGCGACTGGTGGCGGGACGCGGTGATCTACCAGGTCTATCCGCGCAGCTTCGCCGACAGCAACGGCGACGGCATGGGCGACCTGGAAGGCGTACGCTCCCGACTCCCGTACCTGCGCGACCTCGGCGTGGACGCCGTGTGGCTCAGCCCCTTCTACGCCTCCCCGCAGGCCGACGCCGGCTACGACGTCGCCGACTACCGGGCCGTGGACCCCATGTTCGGCAACCTGCTCGACGCGGACGCGCTGATCCGCGACGCGCACGAACTGAACCTGCGGATCATCGTCGACCTGGTCCCCAACCACTCCTCGGACCAGCACGAGTGGTTCAAGCGGGCCCTGCGCGAAGGCCCCGGTTCGGCCCTGCGGGACCGCTACCACTTCCGCCCCGGCAAGGGCGAGAACGGCGAACTCCCGCCCAACGACTGGGAGTCGATCTTCGGCGGCCCGGCGTGGACGCGGGTCACCGAACCGGACGGCTCGCCCGGTGAGTGGTACCTGCACCTCTTCGCCCCGGAGCAGCCCGACTTCAACTGGGAACACCCGGCGGTCGGCGACGAGTTCCGCTCCATCCTGCGCTTCTGGCTGGACATGGGCGTCGACGGCTTCCGTATCGACGTGGCGCACGGCATGGTGAAGGCGGAGGGTCTGCCGGACCTCGGCGACCACGACCAGCTGAAGCTGCTGGGCAACGATGTCATGCCGTTCTTCGACCAGGACGGCGTGCACGACATCTACCGCCAGTGGCGGACGATCCTCGACGAGTACTCCGGCGAGCGCATCTTCGTGGCCGAGGCATGGACACCGACGGTCGAGCGGACCGCCAACTACGTCCGCCCGGACGAGCTCCACCAGGCCTTCAACTTCCAGTACCTGGGCACCGCGTGGGAAGCGGCGGAACTCCGCGAGGTGGTGGACCGCACGCTGGAGGCGATGGCCCCGGTGGGCGCACCGGCGACGTGGGTGCTGTCGAACCACGACGTGACCCGCCACGCGACCCGCTTCGCCAACCCGCCCGGCCTCGGCACCCAGATCCGCACGGCGGGCGACCGCGAGCTGGGCCTGCGCAGGGCCAGGGCGGCAACCCTGCTCATGCTGGCGCTGCCCGGCTCGGCATACGTCTACCAGGGCGAGGAGCTGGGCCTCCCGGACGTGGTGGATCTGTCCGACGACGTCCGCCAGGACCCGGCGTACTTCCGGGGCGCCGGCCAGGACGGCTTCCGCGACGGCTGCCGGGTGCCGATCCCGTGGACACGGGAGGGCTCGTCGTACGGCTTCGGCACGGGCGGCAGCTGGCTGCCCCAGCCGGCGAGCTGGGCCGAGCTGAGCGTGGAGGCCCAGACGGGCGTGCCGGGCTCGACGCTGGAGCTGTACCGCACGGCACTGGGTCTGCGCCGCTCCCAGCCGGACCTGGGCGCCGGCGAGTCGGTGGAGTGGCTCCGCGCCCCCGAGGGCGTACTCGCCTTCCGCCGCGGCGAGTTCGTCTGCGTCGCCAACACCAGCGGCGAGTCGGTCACGACCCCGTCCTACGGCCGCGTCCTGCTCACCAGCGGTGAGATCACGGAGGCGGACGGCGAGACGAAGGTCCCCTCGGACACGACGGTGTGGTGGACGACGGCCTGACGGTCGTCCTCCCCGGACAGGGCCCGCTGCCTGCTGAGGCGGCGGGCCCTGTGCTGTCGGGGCCGCCGGCCGTATCGGTGTCCGGCGTGCGTCCTCACGTAGCCTCACCACCTGTGAACATCGCATGGGCGGTACGGGGAAGCGCGCAGGACGGGGCTGACATGGAGCGCCTCTCCGAGCTCTGGAACGAAGACGCGTACGAACAGGTCGAGGCCGAGGCCAGGGCGCTCCAGGCGAAAGCGGAACGCCTGCGCAAGCGTCCCCGGGGTCTTGTCCTGGGGCAGTTCGCCAGGTTCATGGCCACGGCCGCGGCGTGTGGCCACGGGCGCGGTGCGCGGGTGCTGGACGAGATGGAATCCCTCGCGGCGGAGCTGCACGACACCGCCGGGCCGTACCGGCTGCTCCTGCTGGGTGTGCGCAGGAACCGCATGGTGGTCCTCAACGCCGAGCGGCGCTTCGGTGAGGCCGAGGCGGAAGGGGCGGCCGTACTGCGCGAACTGGCGCGGCTCCAGCATCTGACGCAGGTGTGGCGCCTGGAGCTGTCCGTGCTGGCCGGCCTCGTCGACGCGCTGTGCGGACAGGCCCGCCACGAGGAGGCCGAGGACATCGCCCGAGGGAATCTGCCCCGCGCCGAAGGACGCTCGCTCGTCGCCCTGCACTGCGGCCTGGTCGACAACCTGAACGCCCAGGGGCGTCACACCGAAGCGCTCACCGAGGCACGTCGATTCGCCCCGCCCCGGGTCCGGGAGCAGAGCGGAAGACTGGACATGGGCACGGCTGCCGCCCTGCACGGTCTGGGACACCGGAGCGAGGCGGAAACGGCAGCCCGCCAGGCGCTGACCGACTGCGAACGGTCTCTGCATCCGGAACACCCGCGCCTCCGGCAGGTCCGCACCCTGCTGGCCGGCATCACGGCCGACGACCCACCGGAGCCGACAGCCGAAGGGACCGCCCACTGATCGAGCGGCCCCTTCGGGTCAGGGACGGGTCACTTCCAGGTGTCGCCGGTGCTGTAGCCCGACGAACTGCCCGTCGTGTACGCGCGGTTGGTGCCGGACTCCCAGGTCACGGTCCCGGAGCTGTTCTTCTTGATGAATTTGTACTCGAAGGCCGTGCTCTTCGGCACGATCACCAGCTTGCTCCACGTCGGGTACGAGGCCGACGACAGCGGGATCGCATCAGCCGTGTTCCAGGAACCGAGGGCGGCGATGGAGCCGACCACGTAGACGCTCGTGCCCAAGTCGGTCGTGGCGGTGACATTGAAGGTCACGTCGGTGGCGTTGGCGCTCGCCACGTTCCAGGAGTTGTTGAACCCGACCGCCGAAGTCGTGCTGGACGCCGACCTGTTGGCGTTGGACTCCCAGGTGACATTGCCTGAACTGTCCTTTTTGATGTACTTGAACTCGAACGACGTGTTCACCGGCACGCTCACCGACCCCGACCAGACCGGGTAGCCGGACGACGACAGCTTCACCGCCTTCGACGTGTCCCACGAACCCAGTGCCGAGATCGAGCCGACCACGTACACGTCCTGACCGGACGTCGTCGCCGCGTACTCGTTGAACGTCGCCGTCACCGTCGAGGTCGAGTCGTCATCGTCCTCGCACGTCGTGCACGGCGTGAACTCACCGTCGTAGAAGGCGATCGCGCTCTTCGCGGGAATCGTGAGGGTCGCACTGCCGCCCGACACGGTCACCGTCGTCGCGCCGTTGTCGACGACGTTCGCGTACGTGCCGTCGGCCATGCCCGTCGCGAAGGTGTACGTCACCGCCGACGAGCCGTTGTTGATGGCCACGTAGCCCGCCGTGCCCCGCCCGAAGCCGATCACGCTCGACGACTTGGTCGACCAGTTGGACACCGACTCCGAACCGACCGCGTTGTGCCACTTCACCATGCCGGTGATGGCGGTGTCCCGCTGGAGGCAGTACCAGCCGCCGGCGCAATCGGTGTCGGTCACGAAGCCGCTGGAGTTCGGCGGGGCCTGGTCCGAGGAGGAGAACTCGAAGCCCGAGTAGACCGTCGGGGTGGACCACTTGTAGGCGAGCTGGAAGACGTTCGCCAGCCGGTAGGTGTCGCCGTCCTTGTAGCTCATGTGCAGACCGTTGCGCTCGGTGTCGTGGTTCGTCACGAAGGACACCGAGTTCGCCGGGGTCAGCGCACCGGACGAGGGCAGGGACTCCAGGTCGGACACGTTGCCCTGGAACGACGACTTCAGCTTGCTCGCGTAGTCGAAGTCGAGGACGTCACCGGCGGAGTAGTAGTCGGAGGCGGCCGGCGTCGCACCCGGGTACACCTCCTGGAAGATGTACGGCGCCGAACCGGCCGTCGTCGTGTTCAGCTTCGCCCGGATCGCGTTCAGGTCCGCGACCGGCATGTGCTTCGCCGCGTCGATCCGGAAACCGTCCACGCCCAGCGCGATCTGCTTGTTGAGGTACGCCGCGATGCCCGAGCGGACGTCGTCGTCCTCCGTCTCCAGGTCCGGCAGGCCGAGGAGTTCGCAGTTCTGGATCTCGTTGAGGTTCGACCAGTCGTCGATGATCAGGTCGGAGTCGCTGCACTCGGCCGACGTGTGGAAGTCGTCCGGGTCCCAGTCGGGGGTGTCGTACTTGTTGGTGATCGTCGTGCCGTTGTAGCCGGTGCCGGTCTGCGCGGCGGTGTGGTTGATCACCGCGTCCGTATACACCTTCACGCCCGCGTCATGGCAGGCGTCCACCATCGAGGCGAACTGGGCCGCCGTCCCGAAGCGGCCGCTGAGGTTGTAGGAGTACGGCTGGTAGACGTCCCACCAGTAGTAGTTGGACTGCTTCAGCGACTCCGACGGTGGTGCGACCCACACCGCGCCGTAGCCGTTGGGGCCGAGCACGTCCGTGCACTCGGAGGCGACCGAGTTCCAGTTGTAGGACCAGAGGTTGGCGATCACATCGCCCGAGGTCGTGGCGTCCGCCTGGGCGGGTGTCGCGGGCAGCGCCATCGCGCCGGCCAGCGCGAGAGCACCGGCGGCCGCGGTGGTCGCGGCACGGCGGAGGACACCCGGGGGACGGTGTCTGGCGGTCATCGGCGGCTCCGGGGGAGAAGGGGCGGCATTCAACAACTCGTGAGCGTGGGGGAGTTGAGAAGGGCACGTCAAGGTTGTGGATGAAAGTTCTTGCTGTGAGTTTCAAGCCCCTTGCTGTAAACCTTTCGTTAGCGGTACGTTCTCGCCGGCGCCGGGCAAAGACGCCTGGCCGTCACGCAAGGAGCCCCCACGTGATATCGAGATGGTCCGCAACCGCCGGCGCCGCGGCCACCGCGCTCGCCACCGCGGCAGCCGTCCTGGCCCCCACGACCGCCGCCGCCTCGCCGCCCGGCACCAAGGACGTCACCGCCGTCCTCTTCGAGTGGAACTTCGCCTCGGTCGCCAAGGAGTGCACCAACACCCTCGGCCCCGCCGGCTACGGCTATGTCCAGGTCTCCCCGCCAGCCGAGCACATCCAGGGCTCGCAGTGGTGGACCTCGTACCAGCCCGTGAGCTACAAGATCGCCGGTCGTCTCGGCGACGCCGGCGCATTCCAGACCATGGTGACCACCTGTCACAACGCGGGCGTGAAGGTCGTCGTCGACACCGTCATCAACCACATGTCCGCGGGCAGCGGCACCGGTACCGGCGGCTCGTCGTACACCAAGTACAACTACCCGGGCCTGTACTCCTCGTACGACTTCGACGACTGCACGTCGACCATCAGCGACTACACCAACCGCACCAACGTCCAGAACTGCGAGCTCGTGGGCCTCGCCGACCTGGACACCGGTGAGGAGTACGTCCGCGCCACCATCGCCGGGTACATGAACACCCTGCTCGGCTACGGCGTCGACGGCTTCCGTATCGACGCGGCCAAGCACATCCCGGCGACCGACCTGGCCAACATCAAGTCGCGGCTCGGCAACACGTCGGTCTACTGGAAGCAGGAGGCCATCTACGGCAGCGGAGAGGCCGTCCAGCCGACCGAGTACACCGGCAACGGGGACGTGCAGGAGTTCCGTTACGCCTACGACCTCAAGCGGGTCTTCAACAGCGAGAACCTCGCCTATCTGAAGAACTACGGCGAGGGCTGGGGCTACATGAGCAGCTCGGTCGCCGGTGTCTTCGTCGACAACCACGACACCGAGCGCAACGGCAGCACCCTGAACTACAAGGACGGCGCCAACTACACGCTGGCCAACGTCTTCATGCTCGCCTACCCGTACGGCGCCCCGGACATCAACTCCGGCTACGAGTGGTCCGACACGGACGCGGGACCGCCCAACAGCGGCTCGGTGACCGCCTGCTGGCAGGACGGCTGGAAGTGCCAGCACGCCTGGCCGGAGATCCTCCGCATGGTCGCGTTCCGCAACGTGACCCGCGGTGAGTCGGTCACCGACTGGTGGGACAACGGCGGCGACGCGATCGCCTTCGGCCGGGGCGGCAAGGGCTACGTCGCGATCAACCACGAGTCGAGCAGTCTGAGTCGTACGTACCAGACCTCGCTGAGCGCCGGGACGTACTGCAACGTGCAGAACAACACGACGGTGACCGTGAACTCCAGCGGCCAGTTCACCGCCACCCTCGGCGCCAACACCGCGCTCGCGATCTACACCGGCAAGCCCAGCTGCTGAACCGCTCCACCCTCGGGACGGCCACCCCCGCCGCGGCGCATGGGTGGCCGTCCCAGTATCTCGATGTACATGATCCGGCCGTACACGACGTCGAGGATCAGATCGCCCTTCGAGGGCAGCAGCGGCACGCAGCGATGACCCGGGCCGTAGGGCTGCCCGTTCGGATGCTCCGCCGTCCGGATGCTCTGGCAGAAGTCGTCGCCGCAGCCGCAGTCGCCGAACATCCGGACGTCCCAGACGCAGATGGCCAGCCAGTGTTCCCCCTCCTCCGTCAGGAGGGCGGCCAGTTCGGCGACGAGCTCCGGGTGGAGGTCGCGAACGAGGGGCGGTTCGTGCTCCATGCCGGGACGGTAGCCAGGGGTGACCGCGTAGGCGACCGATTATCAGACCAACTTCCCCTCCTGAAAGTTCTTTCCGTTACTTTCAGGACTCTTGCTGTAAGCATTACGGCGGCGATACGTTTCGCGCGGGGTCGGACCCACGTAGAGCCGCCGCAATCGCAAGGAGTCCATCTGTGATACCGAGATGGCCGTCGCCGTCGAGGCGTCGTTCCGCCCATGCCGGACGGGTCGCCGCGGTCACCGTGACCGCGCTGGCCGCAGCGCTCGTCCAACCCCTCGTGGCGCGGGCGGACACCCCGCCTCCGCCCCCCTCCGACGCCAAGCTCGCCTCGGCGCCCGCCCGGCACGACTCCACCCGCGAGCAGTTCTACTTCGTCCTGCCGGACCGCTTCGCCAACGGCGACACCGGCAACGACAAGGGCGGGCTGACGGGCACCCGCCTCGCCACCGGGTACGACCCCACCGACAAGGGCTTCTACCAGGGCGGCGACCTCAAGGGTCTGACCAAGAAGCTCGACTACATCAAGGATCTGGGCACCACCTCCATCTGGATGGCCCCGATCTTCAAGAACCAGCCCGTGCAGGGGACGGGGAGCGACGCCTCCGCCGGCTACCACGGTTACTGGATCACCGACTTCACCCAGGTCGACCCGCACTTCGGCACAAACAAGGACCTGGAGACCCTGATCTCCAAGGCCCACGCCAAGGGCATGAAGGTCTACTTCGACGTCATCACCAACCACACGGCCGATGTCGTCGACTACGAGGAGAAGTCCTACGACTACCTCTCCAAGGGCGCGTTCCCGTACCTGACCAAGGACGGCGAGCCCTTCGACGACACCGACTACGCCGGAACGGGCGACTTCCCGGACGTCGGTTCCGGTTCCTTCGCGCGCACGCCGACCGTCGCCGCCGCGAAGAAGACCGCCAAGGTCCCGTCGTGGCTCAACGACCCGACGATGTACCACAACCGTGGGGACTCCACCTTCGCAGGTGAGAGCTCCGACCAGGGCGACTTCTCCGGCCTCGACGACCTGTGGACCGAGCGTCCCGAGGTCGTCAGCGGCATGGAGAAGATCTACGAGAAGTGGGTCCGCGACTTCGACATCGACGGCTTCCGGATCGACACCGTGAAGCACGTCAACCTGGAGTTCTGGACCCAGTGGGCGACCGCCCTCGACTCCTACGCGGCCGAGCACGGCCGCGACGACTTCTTCATGTTCGGCGAGGTCTACTCCGCCGACACGTCGATCACCTCGCCGTACGTCACCCAGGGCCGCCTCGACGCCACGCTCGACTTCCCCTTCCAGGAGGCGGCACGGCAGTACGCCTCCCAGGGCGGCAGTGCGCAGAAGCTGGCCTCCGTCTTCGGCGACGACTACAAGTACACGACCGACAAGGCCAACGCGTACGAGCAGGTCACCTTCCTCGGCAACCACGACATGGGCCGCATCGGGTACTTCCTGAACCAGGACAACCCGAAGGCGACCGACGCCGAGCTCCTCGCCAAGGACAGGCTCGCCAACGAGCTGATGTTCCTCAGCCGCGGCAACCCGGTCGTCTACTACGGCGACGAGCAGGGCTTCACCGGCGCCGGCGGCGACAAGGACGCCCGCCAGACCATGTTCGCCTCGAAGACGGCGGACTACCTCGACGACGACGAGATCGGCACCGACCGCACGCACGCGAGCGACGCGTACGACACGAGCGCGCCGCTGTACCGGCAGATCGCCGCGCTGTCCAAGCTCCGCAAGGCCAACCCCGCCCTCGCCGACGGCGTCCAGACCGAGCGCTACGCGGCCGACGGCAGCGGGGTCTACGCCTTCTCGCGCACCGACGCCAGGACGGGCACCGAGTACGTCGTCGCCTTCAACAACGCCGGTGAGGCGAAGTCGGCGACCTTCGCGACCGGTTCGGCCGGGATGGCGTTCAAGGGGATCTACGGCGGTGACGCTTCCCTCAAGAGCGACACCGACAAGAAGATCACCGTCACCGTCCCCGCCGGCTCCGCGATCGTCCTCAAGGCGGCCGGCAGGCTCGCCAAGCCCGCCACCGCGCCGACGCTCACCCTCAAGGCCCCCGCCACCGGCGCCACCGGCACGGTCGAGATCAGTGCCGACGTCGACGGCGGACAGCTCAACCGCGTGGTCTTCGCCGCGCAGGTCGGCAACGGCAAGTGGCGGACGCTCGGCTCCGCCGACCACGCGCCGTACAAGGTCACGCAGGTCATCGGGGAGGACGTGGCGGCCGGAACGGCCCTGCGGTACAAGGCCGTTGTCATCGACTCGGCCGGCCGCACCGCGAGCACCACGGCGGCCTCCACCACCGGCACCCCGCCCGCCGAGGAGACCCCCACCGCCTCCTCCCGCGACTACGCGATCGTCCACTACAAGCGCACCGACGGCGACTACGCGAACTGGGGCCTGTACGCCTGGGGCGACATCGCCGACGGCGAGGCCACGAACTGGCCGGACAGCCACCCCTTCGTCGGGCGTGACGCCTACGGTGCCTTCGCCTACGTCAAGTTGAAGCCGGGCGCCTCCGGTGTCGGCTTCCTCGTCATCGACAAGGACGGCAACAAGGACGTCTCCGCCGACCGCACGATCGACGTCACCAAGACCGGCGAGGTCTGGATCGAGCAGGGCAGGACGGACGTCGTCACCGAGAGGCCCGACTACCCCGCGCAGGACAAGACCAAGGCGGTCCTGCACTACCACCGGTCCGACGGGAACCACGACGGCTGGGGACTGCACGTCTGGACGGGCGCCGCGGACCCCACGGACTGGTCCAAGCCCCTCGAGCCGGTGAAGACTGACGCCTATGGCGCGGTCTACGAGGTACCGCTCACCGACGGGGCCACCAGCCTCAGTTACATCCTCCACAAGGGCGACGAGAAGGACCTGCCCAGCGACCAGTCGCTCGACCTCACGGCCAACGGCCACGAGGTGTGGCTGGTGAACGGCCAGGAGAAGTACCTGCTCCCGCAGCCCGCGGGCTCCGCGGCCGCCCTCGACCTGACCACCTCCAAGGCGGTCTGGATCGACCGGAACACGGTCGCGTGGAACGGCTCCGACGCCGCGGTCTCCACCCAGCTGCTGTACAGCCGCGACGGCTCGATCGCGGTCAAGGACGGCGCGCTGACCAGCGACGACGAGCGCTGGCTCCGTCTGTCGAAGACCACCCTGACCGATGCGCAGAAGGAGAAGTTCCCGCACCTGGAGGACTACACCGCCTGGTCCGTCGACCCGCGTGACCGGGACCGGGTGCGCGAGGCCCTCAAGGGCCAGCTCGTCGCCTCCCAGCGGGCCGTGAACGGTGCCGTGCTCGCGGCCACCGGCGTGCAGATCGCCGGCGTGCTCGACGACCTCCACCCGGCCGCGACCAAGGCCGACCTCGGCCCGACGTTCGACAGGAGCGGCCGTCCGACGCTGTCCGTCTGGGCACCGACCGCGCAGAGCGTCGCACTGGAGCTCGACGGCTCCACGGTGAAGATGAGGCGCGACACATCCACCGGCGTCTGGTCCGTCACCGGCCCCAAGTCCTGGAAGGGCAAGGAGTACCGGTACGTCGTGAAGGTCTGGGCGCCCAGCGTCCAGAAGGTCGTCACCAACAAGGTCACCGACCCCTACTCGGTCGCCCTGACCGCGGACTCCGAGCGCAGCCTCGTCGTCGACCTGGACGACAAGTCCCTCGCCCCGAGCGGCTGGTCGACGTACACCAAGCCGAAGGCCACCCCGCTCAAGGACGCCCAGATCCAGGAGCTGCACATCCGGGACTTCTCCGTCGCGGACAAGACGGCCACTGACCCGGGTACGTACCTCGCCTTCACCGACAAGAACAGCGACGGCTCCAAGCACCTGAAGGAGCTCGCCAAGTCGGGCACCTCCTACGTCCATCTCCTCCCGGCGTTCGACATCGCCACCATCCCCGAGAAGAAGTCCGACCAGACGACCCCCGACTGCGACCTGGCCTCCTACTCGGCCGACTCCGACAAGCAGCAGGAGTGTGTGGCGAAGGCGGCCGCGAAGGACGCCTACAACTGGGGCTACGACCCGTACCACTACACGGTCCCCGAGGGCTCCTACGCCACCGACCCCGACGGCACCGGGCGCACGGTCGAGTTCCGCGAGATGGTCAAGTCCCTGAACGAGGACGGCCTGCGGGTCGTCATGGACGTCGTCTACAACCACACGGCGGCCGGCGGCCAGGCCGACACCAGCGTCCTCGACAAGCTCGTCCCCGGCTACTACCAGCGGCTCCTCGCCGACGGCTCGGTCGCCAACAGCACCTGCTGCGCCAACACGGCGCCCGAGAACGCCATGATGGGCAAGCTGGTCGCCGACTCGATCGTCACCTGGGCCAAGGAGTACAAGGTCGACGGCTTCCGCTTCGACCTCATGGGCCACCATCCGAAGGCCAACATCCTGGCGGTCCGCAAGGCCCTGGACGGGCTGACCCTCGCCAAGGACGGCGTCGACGGCAAGAAGATCATCCTGTACGGCGAGGGCTGGAACTTCGGCGAGGTCGCCGACGACGCCCGTTTCGTGCAGGCCACTCAGAAGAACATGGCCGGAACCGGCATCGCCACCTTCTCCGACCGGGCCCGTGACGCGGTGCGCGGCGGCGGCCCCTTCGACGAGGACCCCGGCGTACAGGGCTTCGCGTCCGGGCTCTACACCGACCCCAACTCCTCGAAGGACAACGGCACCACGGCCGAGCAGAAGGCCCGTCTGCTGCACTACCAGGACCTCATCAAGGTCGGGCTGAGCGGCAACCTCGCGCAGTACACGTTCACCGACACCGACGGCAAGGAGGTCACCGGCGCCGAGGTCGACTACAACGGCCGGCCCGCCGGTTACGCGGACGCGCCGGGCGACGCCCTCGCCTACGCCGACGCGCACGACAACGAGTCGCTGTTCGACGCGCTGACGTACAAGCTGCCCGCCACGACCGGCGCGGACGACCGCGCCCGGATGCAGGTCCTCGCCATGGCGACCGCGACCCTCTCGCAGGGTCCGTCGCTCTCCCAGGCGGGCACCGACCTGCTGCGCTCCAAGTCCCTGGACCGCAACTCCTACGACAGCGGCGACTGGTTCAACGCCATCCACTGGAGCTGCCAGGACGGCAACGGCTTCGGACGCGGGCTGCCGATGGCGGCCGACAACGAGTCCAAGTGGTCCTTCGCCAAGCCCCTGCTGGGTTCGGTGAAGGTGGGCTGCCCGCAGATCGAGGGGACCTCGGCGGCGTACCAGGACCTGCTGAGGATCCGTTCGACGGAGAGCGTGTTCTCCCTCGGCACGGCCGCGCAGGTGCAGTCGAAGCTGTCCTTCCCGCTGTCGGGCAAGGAGGAGACACCGGGCGTGATCACCATGGAACTCGGCGACCTCGTCGTGGTGTTCAACGCGACCCCGCAGGCCCAGGAGCAGCGGGTGGCCGCCCTGGCCGGCACGGCATACGGGCTGCACGAGGTCCAGGCGGCGGGCGCGGACTCTACCGTCAAGACGTCGTCCTACGAGCGGGTTTCGGGCACCTTCGCCGTTCCGGGACGGACTGTGGCCGTATTCTCCCGCAAGTCCTGACAAGGGCATTACCTTGGTGGGGCAGACCCGGATCCGGGTCTGCCCCATCGTGCTGTCCAAGGGCTGAACACATGGACGTCAACGGAGACCTGACAGGCACGACCGTGATGGTCGTGGACGATGCGGAGGCAAGCCGGTACGCCATGAGCACCCTGCTGAGCCGTGCGGGCCACCGGGTCGTTCCGGTCGCCACCGGTCACGAGGCGCTCGCCGAACTCGACGATCGGCTGCGCAAGGGCACCCTGCCGGACGTGGCCCTCGTCGACGTGGGCCTGCCGGACATGAGCGGCTTCGAACTGTGCCGTCTGTTCAAGGAGCGGCCGCACACGGCCGGGCTGCCCGTCGTGCACTTCTCGGCCGCCAACGTGGCGCCGGTCGACTGCTGCGAGGGCCTGGACGCGGGGTTCGAGGCCTATCTGAGGGTGCCCGCCGAGCCCCTGGAGATCGAGGCCGTGGTCCGCGCCGCCGTGCGCAACGCCCAGGTGCGGGCCGACGACCGGGCGCTGGTACGACGGCTGACACTGCTGTCGGAGACGATCGTCACCATCCAGGCGGCGCGCTCCCTGCCGGAACTCACCGACGCGGCCGCCGAGGGCATCTCGCGGGTCACCGGCACCCCCGCCGCCGTCTTCGTGCTGGACCAGGACGACCGGCTGTACCGGGGCCTGTCCCGGGACCGCATCCGTGTCGCCCTGCCGGACGAGGGGGCCGACCGGGCGGTGGCCGCTCTGCTCCAGCGGCTCACCCGGGGACAGGCCGTCGGCGTACAGCTCACGACGGTGCCCTCGCCGCTGTGGCCGGCCGGGTACTTCCGGCCCGGCGTGGAGCACGATGCCCGGCTGGCGCTCGTCCGCACGCAGGACGGCAGGGCCACGGTGTGCCTGGCCGCGCCCGCGCGCGGGATGCGGAGGCTGGGACCCGAGCGCGAGAGCCTGCTCGCCCAGCTGACCCAGGCCACCGCGTTCGCCGCAGAACCGCTGCTCATGTACCAGGTGGAGCGGCATGTCGCCCTCACGCTCCAGCACAGCTTCCTGCCCCAGCCGCACAAGCTGCCCGAGCTGCCGGGCATGGACGTCGTGGTCCGCTATGTGCCCGCCTCCCCGGAGACCGAGATCGGCGGCGACTTCTACGCGGCGCTGCGTACCGACGAGGGTGTGCTCACCGCGGTCGGCGACGTCGTCGGGCACTCGCTGGACGCGGCGACCGTCATGGTGGAGCTCCGGCACGCGCTGCGCGCCTACGCCGTCGAGGACAGCGACCCCGCCGTGCTCGCGGAGCGCCTCGACCGGCTGCTCCAGCGCTACCACCCCGACCTCACCGCCACGGTCTGCCTGGCCCTGATCGACCCCGGCACCGGGCGCACCCTGATCGCCAACGCGGGTCACATCCCCCCGCTGATCGTCCGGGACACCGGCAGCGCCGACTACGTCAAGGCGGCCGGTCCGCTGCTCGGTGTCGGGCTGCCCCACCCGCCGACCACCGAGCTCTTCCTCGAACCCACCGACCGGCTCCTCATGGTCACCGACGGCCTGATCGAGACCCGGGGCACGGACCTCTCGGCCTCGATGGAGCACCTCCGCGCGGCCGCCGCCGGCTCCCTGCCCGGCCTGGACGCCCTGTGCGACACCCTGCTGGCCTCCTTCGGCCACGACCGGGAGGACGACATCGCGATGCTGGCGCTGCGGCTGCGGTGAGACGGTCCTGTGAGGGCTTTCGTACGACGGTTAGGGTGCCCTCGTCGACCTAGAACAGGAGTCCTCATGCCGCAGATCACCGTCGAACGCTCCCCGTATTTCGACCATGTCGACTGGGAGGAGTTCGCCCTGGCGCTGCACCCGGTCGTCGTCGAGACGGCCGCCGCGAAGCTCGAGGCGTGCAAGACCCGGGTGCTGCGCACCGAGGACGAGGCGGTCGGCGGCGAGAAGCAGAACCACGCGATCGTGAACGTCTCGATCGCCCTGCTCGCCGGACGGTCGGACGAGACCAAGGCGAAGCTCACCGAGGCCGTCGTGGACCTGTTGCGCAAGCACGTCGGGCCCGAGGACGGCGTCACCGTGCACCTCTCCGCCGAGGTACGCGACCTGGACGCGTCCTACACCAAGGCCGTGCTCTAGGACGCCAGCGCGATCAGCCGGGCCGCCAGGTCGGTAAAGGGGCCGTCGGTCGGCTCGTCCCTGAGCATGTGGCGCAGCAGCGCGGCCATCTCCTCGTCGTGGGCCGCGCTCACCGCGGCCAGGGCGGCGAAGTCGTGCACGAGCTGAACCTCCAGCTCGTCGCGCGGGATGCGCCGGCCGTCCAGCCAGATCAGCGCGGTCGACTCGGCGAGCGAGATCCAGGAGCGGATGATCAGTTCCAGCCGCGCGGGCGGGTTCTCCACCCGCAGATGCGAAAGGATCTGGTCATACGCGGCCTGCCGTACGGAGTCGATGAGCGCGTTGGTCGCCGAGGAGCCGACGGCCGGGCCGCCCCGCATCAGCGCCGCGAAACCGGGCCCGTGGTCGTCCACGAAGTCGAAGTACCGGCGCATCACCCGCAGCAGCCGCGTGCCCAGCGGCCCTTCCTGCGCCTCGACGAACCGGTCCGCCAGATCGTCGGCCGCACGCTTCAACGCGGCCTCGTAGAGGCTGAGTTTGCCGGGGAAGTAGTGGTAGACCAGCGGGCGGGAGATGCCTGCCGCGGTCGCTATCTCGTCGATGGAGACATCGTCGGGCGAGCGTTGGCTGAACAGTTCGAGGGCAACGCCGATCAGCTGCTGCCGCCGCTCCTCGACTCCCATTCTTCGCCGTACCCCGGTAGTCATGCGAACACCTTACCGATCGGATCCGGCCCGGAACGGCCCGGTCCGGACACGCGTGTTCACATATCCAGCACAAGTCGCTCACTTCGCGCGCGCGAAACGCAGATCAGCATCGAGTCCCCGCGCTCCGCGTCCGTCAGCAGCTCGTCCCGGTGGTCCACCTCGCCCTCCAGCACCCGCTGTTGGCAGGTCCCGCAGAAACCCTGCTCGCAGGAGTAGAGCGTGTTCGGCAGTTCCCGGCGCACCGCGGCCAGTACGGAGGAGTCCGCCGGGACTGTCAACGTCCGCCCGCTGCGCCGGAGTTCGACCTCGAACGCGGCGCCCGGCGCGGTGGCGCGGGGCGTGAACCGCTCCAGGTGCACCTGCGGGAACCGCTCCTCGACCGCCGCCATGAGCCCTTCGGGACCGCAGCAGTAGACGGCGGCCCCCTCGGGCACGTCCAGCGCGCCGAGTTCGGGCGCACCGGCGACGACGGTCACCTGGTCCAGTTCCTCGAGCTCCGCCACGAACGGCATCGACTCCCGTGACCGCCCGCAGTACAGCAACCGCCACTCCGCCCCGTCCGGCAGCGCCCGCAGCATCGGCAGGATCGGTGTGATCCCGATGCCGCCCGCGACGAAGACGTACGAGGACGCCTCGACGAGCGGGAAACGGTTGCGCGGCCCGCGCACCTCCAGCTCCATGCCCGCGGCCACCTGCTCGTGCACCTCGCGCGAGCCGCCCCGCCCGTCCGTCACCAGCCGGGTCGCCACGGTGTACGACGAGGTGTCCGCCGGGTCCCCGCACAGCGAGTACTGCCGGACAAGGCCGGACGGCAGGACGAGGTCCAGGTGCGCGCCGGGCTCCCAGCGTGGCAAGTCCCTTCCCTCCAGGCGCAGTTGCACGACCCCGTCGGCGGCCTCCTCGCGCGAGGCCACCAGCAGCCGCAGCGCCCGCGACCGGGGCCGCCCGGAGACCGGCTCGTCCAGCGCGGGCATCGGCCACAGCGGCGAGGCCCGGATACGGCGGCGCATCGATCGGCGGGTGAGGAACGCGGCCCCCGCGACGAGCGCGACGGTCAGCGGCTTCGGCATCACGCGGCCCCCTTCTCGGCCGCGAGGGCCGCGACGGCGGCGGGGGAGGAGGCCAGATAGGCGACGGCCTGCTCGGTGCACCCCTCCTGGGAGGGGTGGTAGGCGCGGCTCAGATAGCGCGGTATCGACCTGAGCATGTCGCCGGTCCCGGGCAGCACACCGCGCCGCCCCCGGACGTGGAAGTCCTTGAAGCTCGCCCTGCCGTCGGTCAGCGTCGGGTCGTTCGCCATGAAGAAGCGGGCCCCGCGCTGCCACAGGAACACCAGCGTCGTGAACGCCGTGGCCCAGGTGCGCACCCGGCGCCGGTAACTGCCGTCCACATGCTGGAAGAGGTCGAAGGCGACCGAGCGGTGCTCGACCTCCTCGGCGCCGTGCCAGCGCAGCAGGTCCAGCATGGTGGGATCGGCGCCTCGCCGGTCCAACTCCTTTGCGTTCAGCACCCAGTCGCCGAGGAAGGCGGTGTAGTGCTCGATGGCCGCGATGAGGGCCACGCGCTCCAGGAGCCACCACTTGCGCGCCTTGCCCGGCGGCAGGGTCCGGTCGCCGAGCAGCTTCTCGAAGAACCAGTCGATCTGCGCGGTGTAGGGCGTCGGATCGAGACCCAGCTCCTTCAGATGCGGCAGCACCTCGTCATGGGCCTGCGAGTGCATGGCCTCCTGGCCGATGAACCCGATGACGTCCTCGCGCAGTCGCTCGTCCCTGATGAGCGGCAGCACTTGCTTGTAGACGTGCACGAACCAGCGCTCGCCGGCCGGCAGCAGAAGATGGAGCACATTGATGGTGTGCGTGGTGAAGGGATCGCCGGGCACCCAGTGCAGCGGGGTGTCCTCCCAGGCGAAGGACACCTTCCGCGCCTTGAGCGGCACCCGGTCCGGCGTGTTAGACATGGCGTCAATGTACTGACGGGTAAGTCTTCCGGGAACCCTTGTGCACACTCTTGTTTACGTCAGTGTCAGCAAGCCCGTTCCCGACACGGCCCGCTCCCGGCCTACCGCAGCCCGTTGATCGACCGGCCGTCCTCCAGCGTCCCCTTCAGCCCGGCCTGCGCGCCTTCCTTCGTCTTCACGGTCAGCAGGTTGCCCCGGGCGGAGCCGCTGACCGCACCCGTCGCACCGACCGACGCCGTGTCCTTGCTGCCGGCCGCCAGCAGATACCAGTTGCCCGCCTCCGACTTCCACAGCACACCCGCCAGCACATGCGGGTCCCGCGGTCCGCACGCCGGGACGTTCTCGGCCTTCGCCGCGACCGCCCCGTACGCCCCGCCCGGTGTGCGGAACTGCGCCAGCACACGGGTGCCGCCACCACGCCAGGTCTCGGCGCGCGTGCACACCCAGTCCGCGGCACCGCTCGCGTCGGGCAGCCGCTGCTCGGCGTACGGCCACGCGTTCACCGTCCGTACGCCCGCCGAGCGCATCGCCGACAGGGAGCAGGCGTACGGCGCCCAGGTGCGCAGCGCCTCCGCGCCGGACGCCTCGTGGAGGGCGCCGGGGCGGCCGGTGGTGAGCCGGGCCGGGACCAGTTCGCCGAGGTCGCTCATCAGACGGGTGCCGCTGCGGTCGGTCAGCTGGAGGACGTTCCAGGACGTGCAGCTGCCGGTCTGCTGGGCGGGGCCGGCCAGCGGCGAGGTCACCCCGTCGGTCACGGTGAGGGCCATCGTGCCGGCGGAGGGCTTCAGAAGGTCCCGCTCGGCGGCCTTCGTCACCCAGGGCGCCATGAGATAGCGGACATTGCCGTCGGCCCGGCCCAGCACGACCGCGCTCGCCTCGGCCGACGTCGCCCCGTCGACCCGCGCGAAGTCGAGGGCCGCGCCCTGCGTGCCGTCCCTCGGCTCGGCGTAGCGGGCGATGCGCAGACCGTCGTAGAGGATCACCACGCGCGCGTTGTCGACGTTCCCGGCGTACAGGAGCTGGGCCGGTCCCGAGGGGCCGCCGGACGGGGTGGCGGGGGTCGCGGAGACCCGTACCGTCTCGCCGGGGCGGGCCCAGACGGCGAGGGCGCGGCGCAGCAGCGCGGTGTCGTCGGTGAGCTCGCCGCGGGCGGGCCACACGGAGAAGTCGTTGCGCGAGGCGGCCTGCCAGGCGGTGGCCGGGACCCTCGTCACCTGGCCCGGGTCGAGGGCGGCCTGGGCGGCCGGGTTCTGCGCGTACGCGGGAGCGGCCGCGCCGTCCGGCCCCCAGCCGTCGCCGGGCAGGCCGAGCAGTGCCCCGCACACGGTGACGGCCACGGCGGCGGCGAGCGCGGCCTTCATGTGCTGCCGGCGCCGCATCAGATCGGTGGGCCGGGCCTGGAGCGAGCAGGGGTCGAACTCGGCGGAGTCGAGGAGCGGGTACTGAGCCGGGACGGTGTCGGCCTCCTCCAGCGCCTCGTCCGGCTCCGCCGCACCGGCCGCCGTCAGTACCCGGCGGACATCGCCGTCCGGGAGCCGCTCCAGGCCGCGCAGTACGTAGGCGGCGCGGCCGGGGCCGGACAGGGCGGACAGTTTCTGGTCCAGGGCGAGTTCATCGGCCCCGCCCGAGCGGGGGAAGAGCCTGAGCCCCCACACCTGGGGGAGCAGCGGCGGCAGCTGGGAGCGCTTGGGCCACGCCTTGCGGGCCAGTGGCAGGCCCGCCTCCAGCGCCGTACGCAGCACTTGGAGGCGGACGAGGGCGTATCCGGGGTCGCCGTCGCGGCCGGTCGACTGGGCCGGGATGACGGGCGTGGAGGCACGGCCCCGGGGCAGGGCGCGCTGGGTGAGGGCGTGCGCGGTCAGGACCCGCCGGTTGCGGCCCAGGCTCGGCGGCAGCACCAGATAGGCGAGCCGGACGAGCCGTGGGTAGTGCTCGACGAGCGCGGCCTCGGCCTGTTCGACGTCGACGAACGGCTCGGGGGAGGCGGGTGCGGGGGGCGGGGCGACATCCTGTGACTGCACGTTCAGCAAAACGAGCGAATCGTTGGTTGGTCACCACCGTCCGGGTGGCTCAGCTCCCCGACGGATCCTCCGGCTCGACCAGCGCCCGCGCATAGTTGGCCATCGACCGCTGGTAGCGCGGCAGATGGGGGGCCAGCGCGCCCAGGACGAGCGAGAGGCCCTCGCGGTCCCGGCCGAGGCTGGACAGGCACAGTGCCAGACACGCTCGTACGGCGTCGTCCAACTCGTCCGAGGGGGCGTCCAGTTCGGGTGTCAGCAGCTTGACGCCCTCTTCGGCCTGTCCGATGTTCCGCAGCGAGCTGGACAGCTGGATCTTGGCGCGGCGGCCCTTGTAGCCGCTCAGCCCCAGCGCCAGCGCCTCGCGGTACAGCGGGGCCGCCTTGTCGGAGTGTCCGGTCGAGTCCCAGGCGCAGGCCCGCTCGAAGGGGCCGTCCGGGCTGCCGTCGGGTAGCTCGGCGACAAGCGCGTCGATCACCGCCCGGAAATCGGCGGCCCGGTCCTCGGGATACTCGTCGAAAGTGGCCCAGGCGGCCGTGATCTGCTGTTCCCAGTCCTCGTTCACCGGCACACTGTCGCACGGGTGTGCCCACGGAGACAGCGGATTTGAGCACACCTTGCCCCACAGCCGTATGGAAGGGGACGGGCACCCAGGCCCATGGGAAGGTTCCGGAGGAACAGATGAGGTTGACCCGATCGATGCTCGCGGTTGCCGCGGCGGCTCTTGTACTGACCGGCTGCGGCTCCGGTGGCGACGACGACAAGGCCGCCGTACCGGAGACGGCGACCGGCAGCCTCGAGCACCTGGCCGCCGAGGTGGGCTGCGCTCCGACCATCCAGATCGACGCCGACGAGATCCGCCAGGCCTCGTGCCGCAAGAGCGACGCCGACGGCAAGTTCATCCTGGCCACCTTCGCCACCGACCGCGGCCAGCGCGAGTGGATCAACGGGGCCAAGGACTACGGCGGCCACTACCTCGTCGGCCGCAAGTGGATCGCCGTCGGCGAGACCAAGACGGTGACCACCCTGCGCGCCACGCTCGGCGGCGACATCGAGGAGGGCCAGGACCACACCGCGCACTCCGGCAGTCACTGAGCACGAGAAAGCCGGCGGTGGGAAATCCCACCGCCGGCTTTCTCATGCGCTAGCTCACTGGCACTTCTTGCCGGTGTTGATGCAGTTGACCAGCTTGTTCATCGTGTTCGCGGAGAAGAAGTTGATGAAGTCGTTGTGGTCGGTGATCGGCTTGTGCAGGTTCTCCGGGAAGGTGTCCACCGCGTACGGGTTCACGACCGTCCCGTTCTCGATGGTCGGGGCCGGAACGTTGTAGACCAGCCGGACCTGGAGCTGCGGGATCGCCTTGAAGTTGTTCGCGCAGGTGCCGTCGGCCTGGACGAACGCCACGTGGGTGCGGTGGTTGGCACTGTCGATGTTCTGACCGTCCCAGCAGCTCTGGAAGTTGGTCGTGCGCACCACCTGGCTGCCCTGCGGGCAGATCGGGTACTTGTCCTCGAGCTGGACCTTGTTCTCGAAGCCGGTGCAGCTCCAGTTCACGTTGGCGTTGGCGTTGCCGTTGACGAACGCCTTGGCGTCACCGGTGATGATGCGCAGGGCCGTCGGCATCGCGACGACGTTGCCCTTCTTGTTGCCGACGAACTTCAGCTGCGCCTGCGCGGGCTGGAGGATCTTGCCCACGTTGCCCTCGGTGCCACCGCCGGCCGCGTTCTGGTCGAAGTCCTGCGTACCGTCCTGCAGTCGCAGCACCGGCCAGAAGTACGACGACTTGTCGCCCTGGTTCTGGCAGGTGGTCTGTGCCCCGGCCAGTTCCTGGTCGCTCGCGAACGCGTCGTTGCTCTGGTTGCCGACGTAGTCGTGCAGGTGGTGAGCACCGTTGGAGACACCGGGCGCCACGATCACGTTGTCCGTGTTGTGGTTGTCGTTCCCGTTGGTGCCGCACTTGGTGGTGAAGGTGCCTCGCGAACCCGACCGGCCGTTCGCCGCGAGCCCGTTGGCGCCCACACCCAGCTGGGCGTTGGCCTGGACCTGCGTGATGTCCACGAAGTCGGCGGCCGTCGGGCCGTTGCCTCCCTGGCCGTTCTGCTGGCCGTTGCCCTGGTCCTGACCCTGGTCCTGGCCGTTGTCCTGGCCCTGGTCCTGACCGTCGCCCTGCTGCTGACCGTCGCCCTGCTGCTGGCCGCCGCCGTTCTGCTGACCGCCGTTGTTCTGGCCGGTCTCGCCGTCGTTGGTCTGCGGCTGCTCGGCCGGGACGCCGGTGCATCCGGCGAGCTGGCCCAGGTTGGTGTTGGCGCCGCCGGCGCGCTGGATGTTGATCCGGATCCGGTCCAGAGCCGCGGTCCGCTTGTCCTTGAGCGGGCCGAGGATCGCGTTCTGGACGAATCCGGAATCGTTCGACTGGGCCTGGCGCGTGGAGGCGAGCCGGGCGTAGGCCTCGGTGATCTGCTTGTCCAGGTTCGCCAGCTCCGTACTCACGCCGGACCGGGCCCCGTTCGGGACGTTCGTCAGCTTCTGACCGACGTCCGGGCACTGGATCGTGGCGATCTGTGCCCCGGCGGCCTTCACCTGGTTCTGACCGGACCCCGACTCATGCGCCGAGGCGTAGAAGTTCGCCCATACAAGCCCGCCCCCACCGAGCGCTAGGGCTGCCGACCCGGCCACGACCTTGGTGGTCATCGACGTACGGCGTTTGCGAATGTTGCGTCCCATGGAACTCCTCTGACTTCCTTGCGGGGCGTCGAGTCGCCCGACAGGAGTGAAGCGGCGTCGTTCCATACGGACGTGACCCCAGGGGTGTTCAGTCGCCTCACAAACAAATCAGAGGATTACTCGGCTGCCGGGCATCAACAATCCCCTGAACAGCGGAGGTTACAGAAAATCAGCAACCGTTCACCGGCCCTGGTCCAGATAGGCGAGGACCGCAAGAACGCGTCGATTGTCGTCGTCCGACACCTCGAGGTCCAGTTTGGTGAAGATGTTGGAGGTGTGCTTGGCAATGGCCCGTTCTGTGACGACGAGCTGTCCCGCGATCGCCGCGTTGGACCGGCCCTGCGCCATCAGCTCCAGCACCTCCAGCTCCCGTGGGGTCAGCCGGCCCAGCGGCTGGTCCGCGGCGGCCCGCCGGGACAGCAACTGCTGGATCACCTGAGGGTCCATCGCGGTGCCGCCCGCCGCCACCCGGTGCACGGCGTCCACGAACTGTGCCGCGTCGAACACCCGGTCCTTCAGCAGATACCCCACCGCGCCGGTACCGTCGGCCAGCAACTCGCGCGCGTACAGCTGCTCCACGTGCTGCGACAGCACCAGCACCGGAAGCCCGGGCCGCGCCCGACGGGCGTCGAGCGCACACTGCAGGCCCTCGTCGGTGTGCGTGGGAGGCAGTCGTACGTCGACCACGGCGACGTCCGGCTCCAGCTCGGCCAGCGCGCGGGCGAGCTCGGGGCCGGACTCGACGGCCGCGGCGATCTCGAAGTCGTGGGCTTCCAGCAGCCGGACCAGTCCGTCGCGCAGGAGGAACAGGTCTTCGGCTAGGACAACACGCAAGGGATCTCCATGGTCACCATGGTGGGACCGCCCGCGGGGCTGCTGACGGCCAGGACGCCGTCGAATGTACCCAGCCGGCGCTCGACCCCGGCCAGACCCGAGCCCGCCCCGATCGCCGCGCCGCCCTTGCCGTCGTCGGTGACGGTGATCCGCAGCATGCCCTCGGTGTGGTGCAGGTCGATCCAGAGCCGGTCGGCGCCGGAGTGCTTCACGGCGTTGGTGAGGACCTCGCTGATCGCGAAGTACGCCGCCGCCTCGACCGGCGCGTCCGCCCGCCCGGGCAGCTCCACCGTGACCTCGGAGGGCAGCGGCAGCCGCAGCGCCAACGCCTTCACGGCGTCCCCCAGTCCGCGCTCGGCCAGCACCGGCGGATGGATGCCGCGGACCAGGTCGCGCAGTTCGGCCAGGGCGTCGACGGAGGACTTGCGGGTCTGCGCGAGCAGCTCCTTGGCTTTCCCCGGGTCCTTGTCGAGGAGCATCTCGATGGTGCCCAGGTCCATGCCCATGGCGACCAGCCGGGCCTGCGCCCCGTCGTGCAGATCCCGCTCGATGCGCCGCAGTTCGGCGGCGGAGGTGTCCACGGCATCGCGCCGCGTCTCGGTCAGCACCCGCACCCGCTCGGCGAGCTCACCCTGGCCGGCACCGAGAACGGCCTTGGTGAGCCGGAAGTGCACCTGGAGCGCCCGGGGCGCGAAGAAGTGGCCGAAGAAGAGGATGACGAGCCCGAGGGCGGCGGCGGCCAGCGCCGAGGCCTGTCCGGTGACGGGGACGAACCCGTACCAGTACCCGTCGGGGAACACCCGCCACAGCCCCGCCGCCAGCGCGAACCCCTCCAGGGGGTAGAGCACGAGCACGGCCGGCAGCAGCGCGGTGACGAAGCCCGCCGTCATGTCGACCGGCAGCCACCGGAAGTCCCGCCAGGTCGCCGGGTCCCGCAGCATGCCGAAGGTGCGTGTCCACGGGTTGGCGTCCTCGGGGATCGGCCGGTACGCCGACGGGATCCGCACCCCGCCCCACTCGGCGGCGAGCACCCGCCGCCAGTCCGCGAACGCCCGTACGCCGGTCAGCACCCATGGTGTGGTGACGATCCCGACCCCGATCGGGATCAGCGCGAAGGACACCAGGGAGAGCGTGAAACAGAGCACGGCCCCCGGCAGCGCCACCAGCGCCAGCCCCAACCCCCGAACCGCCGCCCGCCCCATGCCTTTTGCCCCTGTGCGACCGCTGTCGCGCTGTGTCTCGATGTCCATGGCAGCCAGTCTGGCCGAGGGAGGCGGGCGGGGGCACGGGGCTTGACCACCGGGTCAGGGGGTGGTGCTGGGTACACCCCCGCCGAGGCCCAGCACCTTCGCCTCCACCGCCGGGTCCAGCCCCACCGCGGGCCGGTCGGGCCGCTGTGGCGCGGTGCCGCCGATCTCCCGCAGCCAGCTCCAGGTGTCGGCCACGGTTTCCTCGACCGGCCGGCAGCGCAGCCCCGCCCCGACGGCCCGCGAGACGTCGGCACCGTGCAGCGCGGCCTCCAGATCACTGCCCGGCGGCACCCACACCGGCAGCTGGGTCCACGGCTCGATCCCGGCGCCGAGCACCACGTCCGGGTCGGTCCACCGCAGGTCGGCGGCGCCTCCGGTCACCTTCGCGCAGGCGTCGAGGAGCGCGCCCATGGTGGTGTGCCCGCGCTCGCTCATCAGGTTGTACGGCCCGCTCAGCTCCCGCTCCACCCCGTCCAGGATCCACTCGGCGAGGTCGCGGACATCGACGTACTGCAGCGGCAGATCCCGCGGCCCGGGCGCCAGCACCGGACCGCCGCGCGCGATCCGGGTCAGCCACCACGGCAGCCGCCCGATGTTCTCGTACGGCCCGATCAGCAGCCCCGACCGGACGAGCAGCGAGCGGTCCGCGCCGAAGACCTCGGTCGCGGCCAGCTCGCCGCCCAGCTTGTCGCGGGCGTAGTCGCTCTGCCCGGAGTCGGACGAGGCGCCCTCCACCAGGGGAGCGTCCTCGGTGTAGCCGACGGGCGGCGCCCAGGCGTACACCGAGCAGCTCGACACATACACGTACCGCCCGACGCGGTCCCGCAGCAGCCGTGCGGCGTCACGCACCGCGGACGGTGCCGCCGACCAGGTGTCGACGACGGCGTCCCAGGAGCCGCCGCTCCCGGCGAGTGCGGCGAGCCCGTCGGGCGTGGTGCGGTCGCCGTGCAGCGACCGCACCCCGGCCACGGGTGTGTGCCGTCCCCGATGGAAGACGGTCACGTCCCAGCCGCGCCCGAGGGCCGCCTCGACGACGGCCCGTCCCGCGAACTCCGTACCACCCAGCACCAGAAGTCTCATGTCACAGACTCTGCACGCCGAAGCGGCCGTACGGGACGGATCTCTGCCGTCAGCAGAGGACCGGTGCCGTCAGCGCCCGGTCGGCGGGGAGTACTTGTAGCCGACCCGGCGGATCGTCTGGATGGCCTGGCGGTTCTCGGCGCCCAGCTTGCGGCGCAGCCGCGCGATGTGGACGTCGACGGTACGGCCGTCGCCCACATGTCCGTAGCCCCACACCGTGGTGACCAGCTGGTCGCGGGTGTGCACCCGGTGCGGGTGCGCGACGAGATGGGCGAGGAGTTCGAACTCGAGGTAGGTGAGGTCGAGTTCCGCGCCGTTCACCTCGGCGGTGCGCTGCACGGTGTCGATACGGACGAGCGGGTCGCCGTCGGCCTCGCCGGCCTCGCCGGCCTGGCCCGCCGGGTCCGGCAGGAGGGGCGGCTGCTGGTCGGCCGGGACGAGCACCAGGTAGCCGATCATCGGCGGCTGACCCGGCAGGGTGGGCAGGGTGTGCTGCGGTGCGGGCAGCCAGGTGGCGCCGGGCGGCAGGAAGTCCACCACGCCGGGGACGTCGTCCGGGCCGACGGCCCGGAGTCGATGCCGTGCGCCGCTCTCGGACGGGGTGGGGAGAGTGGCGGTGGACAGGGAACGAGTGGTCGCCATGAGAAGTCAGCTCTTTTCGCGCGAGGAGGTTCGTCGGTGGACGTACGTCGACTGCGCGCTGGCCGAAGGCCGAAGGGGTGTACGGCTTTAGAGGGCCCGCGCGTTCACCGCGCGGCAACACACCCGGTCGAAGTCATGGTGCTGACGAGAGGGCCAGAACGGCTCGAGGTCATGGCGACCTGTCGCGCTGGGGTTCTGGAAGCTGGCCATGCGCTCATTGAAGCAGACACAGGCCCGCAACAGGAGACTCCTCTCACTGCTTGGACGCTTCCTCGACGTGAAATCGAGCGTGGTGTGCCTCACCCCACCAGGCGTTTGCGCCAGACCAGGGGAGTGACGGTGATGGTCTTGTCCGCACTGCCGTCCCACTCCGTGGACAACCCGGCGGCATCGAGAGCGGCGACGATCTTGCGGCCCACGGCGGCGGTGGCCTCCGGGCTGTTGTCGATGTCTCCGTAGTAGAGGGTGAGTTCGTCGTGCTCGGCCGCGCTACGGGTGCACTGGTAGTGGAAGAAGACGAACCCCCGGGCGCCCGCGTCCGCCATCTCGGCGCCGATCTCCGCCTTCCCGCAGCCGCCGCAACAGGTGAAGTTCTCCCGCGCGACGACGCCGTCCTTCTCCAGCGCGGCGAACGCCCGCTCCAGGCGGTCCGGGTCGGTCGGCCCTGACCAGGTCTCCTGCTCCTCGACCCGCTCCAGCCACAGCCGCTCGACGATCGGGCGGGCCTGGGCGGTGGTGAGCCGGTCCTCCACCATGTACACGGTCTCGCGGATGATCTCCTTGATGCCGAGATAGCCGTCGGCGAGCGTCTCGCGCACGTACTTCTCGGCCTGCGCGGCGACCTCCGGGTCGGGCGGAGGCACCTCCTGGGGCGCCGCGAGCTCGTCGCGGTGCCAGGTGACCGAGGCGTCCCAGTCCTTCTCCTGCCGTGCCCAGCGCGCCATGACGTCCGCGACGAGGTCCGGGTCCGTCACCTCGGTCACCCACATGTGGGGGACGGAGCCGGTGCGGTGCTGGAACTCGTAGACCCCACCCGGCTCGTGGGCGACCTGGATGAACACCGCCGGCCGGTCCGGTATCCGCTGCACGATCAGGAAGTGATCGCCGCCGCCCCCGATCCGGTGCACCAGTTCACGCAGGCGTGCGGCCGAAATCCGTGTGTGCGTCTCGTTGTTCTCCGTCTCGACCTTGATGTCGAGCGGGCCCCCGTCGATCTCCATGCCCCCACCTTCGCACGTCCCGCTGACAACGCACCGAGGGGCGCCCACCGAAGGTGGACGCCCCTCAAGAAGCTACTGGTCGGCGGATCAGACCTGACCGGCCTTCTCCAGCGCGGAGCAGCACGTGTCGACGATCAGACGCGTCACCAGGTACGGGTCGACGTTGGCGTTCGGACGGCGGTCCTCGATGTAACCCTTGCCGTCCTTCTCGACCTGCCACGGGATACGGACCGAGGCGCCACGGTTGGAGACACCGTAGGAGTACTCGTTCCACGGGGCGGTCTCGTGCAGACCGGTCAGACGGTCGTCGATGCCGGCGCCGTAGTTCTTGACGTGGTCCAGCGGCTTGGAGCCCTCACCGAGCGACTCGGCGGCGGTGATGATCGCCTCGTACGTCTCGCGCATCGCCTTGGTGGAGAAGTTGGTGTGCGCGCCCGCGCCGTTCCAGTCGCCCTTGACCGGCTTCGGGTCCAGGGTGGCCGAGACGCCGAAGTCCTCGGCGGTGCGGTAGAGCAGCCAGCGGGCGACCCACAGGTGGTCGGAGACCTCCAGCGGGGAGACCGGGCCGACCTGGAACTCCCACTGACCGGGCATGACCTCGGCGTTGATGCCGGAGATCGCCAGACCCGCCTTCAGGCAGTTGTCCAGGTGCGCCTCGACGACGTCACGGCCGAAGATCTCGTCGGCGCCGACACCGCAGTAGTAGCCGCCCTGGGGGGCCGGGAAGCCGCCCTTGGGGAAGCCGAGCGGGTAGCCGTCCTTGAAGAAGGTGTACTCCTGCTCGATGCCGAAGATCGGCTCCTGAGCGGCGAACTTCTCGGCGACCTCGGCCAGCGCGGCACGGGTGTTGGAGGAGTGCGGCGTGAAGTCGATGTTGAGGACCTCACACAGGACCAGGATGTCGTCGCCGCCACGGATCGGGTCCGGGCAGGTGAACACCGGCTTGAGCACGCGGTCGGAGGAGTGCCCCTCGGCCTGGTTCGTGGAGGAACCGTCGAAGCCCCAGATCGGCAGCTCGGCGCCCTTGGCGGAGTCGGCGAGTATCTTGGTCTTCGAGCGAAGCTTGGCCGTCGGCTCGGTGCCGTCGATCCAGATGTACTCAGCCTTGAAGGTCACGGGACACATCCTTCGGGGTGGGTCTCTAGGCGCATGTGCGGGTGCTGCGGCGCTGCGGCACTGAAACGCCGCGCTTGATGCCCGGCAGCCTGTCAACAGGCGATTTCCCGATCATTGCTCCAATGTGAACCCCGTGTTACCTGGTGGTTCTGTGGCGCGTCTCACCTCGTGAGGGCGGCCGCTGTGCGGAAGCCGACACGGAAAGCCGACAGAAACCCCTGTTCACGGCTGCGCGGCGGCGCAGTGCGACGGCTCGTATGCGATGCGGTTGCCGAAGACATGTCGGTCCTGCTGCTCGTGGCCGCGAACAGCAGGACCTGTGACACGTACGAGATTCCTACGCCGTCGGCATCACCCCACCTTCTCGATCAGAGCCCGTCGGATCAGGAACTTCCCGGGCTCGCGGACCTGCTCGAAAGCGGCGTTGTTCAGCAAGGCGCAGCTGCCGGAGACCGAAGTGACCTCCACCGTCGTGGACTTGTTGTTGTCCAGGTTGGTGACCTTCAGCTTGGTCCCCGCCGGGAACTGGTTGCTGGAGGCGGCAGGCGCCCCGCCCTCTCCGGAGAGGGTGACGGTGGAGCCGTTGCAGACCTGCCGGCCCGAGGCGCCGGCCGGTGCACTCGGTGCCGCACTCGGGGCCGCGCTCGCCGCAGCGCTCGGCGTGGCCGGCTGTGCCGCCTGGGAGTCCTGAGCCGACTCCCCAACGGCGCACCCGGACGCCTCTTGCTGCACCTTGATCTGTGCGATGACGGCCTCACGGTTGGCGATCCGGGCCGTGGACTGCGCGTCCGGAGCGGCCCGTTGGCCGTCGATGAACTTCTGGTTGTTGCCGAGGGCGGTGGCGAGTCCCTGGCAGACGACCGAGTCGGCCTTGGTCTGCACATTCTGCGGAGCCTGCGAGGCGTTCGAGGTGCTCGCCATGACGAAGGCCCCGCCACCCGCCACCGCGGCCGCACCGACGAACAGCGCGACCTTCTTGCCCGTACTGACAGTTCTCCTACGCGACATGCGCGCCTCCTGAAGAGGTCGGGGAGCGTACGCCGCTATGTACGAGATACCGAACGAGGTTACTCAGCGGTTACAGGAGTCACTGAAGTAACCTGCGTCACACGGAACTTGGATCCTCGTACGCCACCACGTTGTCGTCGGCGTACTGGAGGAGATCCTCGGTCTCCTCGGTGATCACGGCCTCGTCGGTCTCCGCCCCGTCCCCCCACTGTCCGTTGGCGAACACCACGGACCGCACGGTCATCAACCGCCGGAACACCCCGGCCGACCCGGGCGGCACGATCGGCAGCCCCGCCTCCGGCGGCGGATCGAGCGACACCACCTGATAGGTCACCGGGTCCATCGAGGCCATCGCGAACACCTTCGAGGCGTCCTGGACGGTCCGGAAGCTCAGCACGGTCACCGTCACCTGCGACCGCCGCTCGGTGTCCGTGAACAGCGCGGCGGTCAGCCGCTCGCACCCCTGCCCCTCTTGGATCAGCGCGGCCAGCTCCGGTGACATGCCCTCGGAGCAGTCGGTGGTGGTGGCCAGGTCGACGCGCTCGTACCGGGAGCCGTCGTCGAGGCGCACGCTCTTCGCGGGGAAGGCCTGCTCCGGGCGGATCACGGGCCGGGAGAGCAGGGAGGGCAGCGCGGACGGGGCGCCGGAGGGCAGGGACGCGGTGACGGACGCGGCCGCCGACGACGGGGGAGCGGCCGCCTCCCCGTCACCGTCTCCGCCCGTGTACAGCACGGCTCCCGCGGTGATCGCCGCGACGAGGACGACACCCGTCCCCGCGGCCACCGCGCGCCGGGTGCGCCGGCGTCGACGTATCCGCTCCTGCTCGACCACCCACTGGGTGTACGGGTCCACGGCCCCGTACGGCGTTCCTTGATCACCGAAGGTCATGGCGGCGGAGGGTAACAGCGTCGAGGCCCCGAACTCCCGCTGCCGGACAATCGCCTGCTTACCGGGACAGAGCATCCCGTACGGCTTCGTCGGTGCGGCCGACCACCGCCGTTCCGTCCTCCGCCGTGATGATCGGCCGCTGGATGAGCTGGGGATGCTCGGAGAGCGCCTTGATCCAGCGGTCCCGCGTCGACTCGTCCCGGGCCCATTCCTTGAGCCCGAGCTCCTTGGCGGCGGCCTCCTGGGTGCGGGTGATGTCCCACGGTTCGAGGCCGAGGCGGTCGAGTACGTCCTTGATCTCGGCCTCGCTCGGTACGTCCTCCAGGTAGCGGCGGACGGTGTAGTCGGCGCCCTCGGCGTCGAGCAGGGTGAGGGCGCTGCGGCACTTGGAACAGGCCGGGTTGATCCAGATCTCCATGCCGCCCACGGTACGCGAAAACCCGTTCTCCACCTGGGTCACAGCGGCCCCGAAAGCCCTTGTGGCCAGGGCCTTTTGTCAGTGGCGGAGGGTAGAATAGTAGAAGTGTTCGAGGGTGTTGCGGGGGGCGTCGTGGCCCCCCGTGGACGCCCTGACCGCGACAGGAGGATGCCTGTGCCCGCTGCCGCACTGAAGCCGTTGCCCACCCAGTCGACCGCTCAGCACCCGGTGTTGCTGGACCTGCCGTACGCGCCCGTGGAGAAGCGCGCACTGCCGCCCGGACGCCCGCGCGAGTGGTACATCACGCACAACCGCCGCCTCAAGGCGATGCGGCTCGCCATCGCCCTGCTCGACTCGGGCGTCTATCTGCCCGACCAGGCCCGCAACGAGACGATACGGACCACGGCGGAGACGATCGGCGTCCATCCGCCGTCGGACACGACGTGCCACATGGTGCGGGCGCTGATGCGTTACGCGCGGTGAGCCATGGCGCCGGGTACCCCGTGCCGCTCGGGGCACCCGGCGCCGTCTCGCCACCGGCCATCCCTCACCCGGCCAACTCCCGCTCCAGCGGTGTCCGGAACCTCGGCGTCACCCGGGTCGCCCCCACCCACCCCCGCAACCGCTCCGCCTCCACCCCGATCGCCGCTTCCGCCTCACGCCCCACCCCCTCCTTCTCCAGCACCCGCCACACGATCTCCCCGTCGGCGCGCTGGGCCCAACCCCCCACCACCCGCCCGTTCCACCACACCGTCGGCCCCACGTTGCCGCTGCGGTCGAAGAGCTGGGGCCGTAGTTCCGGCGCCAGATACCAGTCCCGCTGCCGCCACCCCATCGCCGTCGGATCGAGGGCGGGCAGCAGTGCGGCCCAGGGCTCCACCGGCCCGGCCACCGGCTCGACGTCCCCCGCCGTGACCCACCCCGTGCCCTCGTCCAGAGCCACCGCCTGCGCCCCGATCGCGGCCAGCGCCCGCCGGACGTCCGTCACCTTCCAGCCCGTCCACCACTTGAGGTCGTCCTCCGTGGCCGGCCCGCACACCGCGAGCCAGCGACCGAGGAGGTCCGCCTGTGCCGCGGCGACGTCGAGTTCCGGATGCGCGGGCGCCACGGCCCAGCGGAACTGCGAGGACGTCCAGGAACCGAGCGGCCGCCCCCGTACGACCTTCCCCTCGGTCCCCAACACCCTCAGCAGCCGGGTCGAGACAGTGTGGACCCCCTCGTAGCTCTTCCCTGCGGCGTACGCGAACTGCTCCCGCAACCGCGGCTCGTCCAGGGCGAGTTCGGACGCCGTCGCCTCACCCCGCCGCCCCAGCGCGGCCAGCGCCGACTCCTCGACCGCCGCCAGCCACACGGCATCCGGCGCCCCCGCCTTGGCCATGTCCTTGACCAGCCCGGCACGCTCCCGCGCGGCGACGGTCACGCCGGTCGAGGCATGCACGACCGCGACCAGCTCGGCAGGGAACACGAACACCGTGTGCCGCATGCCGTGCATCCGCACCAGCACACGATCCTCGTACAACGCCCGCTCGGTCTCACCCACGGTCTTCACCGACTCCACCAACCGAGCCCCCACGGCCAGATACACGGCCGCCGGATCACTCCCATGCAGAGCCACAAGCGCCGAGGCCACCTCCTCCGGCCGCCCAGCCCTCACCTCCCGCCCCAACCGATGCCGCACCCCAAGCCGCCCCCGCCGCTCCCCGACCCCGACGTACCGCTCCCGCCCACCACCCATACCAACCTCCACCCGTCCGCTGCCCCCATCCTCCCCGCCCCCACTGACAACCGCCCGACACCGCCCCAGCGACTACCGACCCAATGCCCCACCCGTGCCCTTCAACGGCGTCCGAGGCCGAGGGCCTGCCGTCCCGATCCCCACCCACCCGTGTCTTTCAGCCCGTCCGGCGTTTGAGGACGAGGCCCTTCGGGCCGGCGGGGGCCCAGGGGGCGGGGTCGAAGGGGCGGGGTCGAAGGGGCGGCAGCCCCTGGGGATGGGAACGGGTGAGGGCGGCGGGGGCGAAAACCCTCCGGGCGCACCCACATCCCGTCACCCGATCGCCGTACCCGACATGCGCAGCCCCCCGTCCCACGCTTCCCTGCGAACAGGAGGCGGCACGGCGGACCCGGGAGGCGCGATGCACAGGCAGGGCGGCAGATGACCACCCTCGGCACCTCCCGCACCCCCACCGACCGAGCCACCCAAGGCCGGGCCGCCCGCAAACGCACCCCCCGCTCCGCCCACGCCGCCTGGATCCCCTCCATCGACCGCCCGGACCCCGTCGCCGTACTGGAGCGCCAGGGCCGCGACCGCCTGCCGGAGCTGCTCCCGATCCGGTACGGCCGTATGACCGCCTCGCCCTTCGCCTTCCTGCGCGGCGCCGCAGCGGTGATGGCCGCCGACCTCGCCGCCCAGCCCCGCACCGGCCTCACCGTGCAACTCTGCGGGGACGCACACCTCCTCAACTTCGGCCTGTACGCCTCACCGGAACGCTCCCTGCTCTTCGACCTGAACGACTTCGACGAGACGTTCCCCGGCCCCTTCGAGTGGGACGTCAAACGGCTCGCCGCGAGCGTCGTCGTGGCCGCCCGCGAGAACGGCCACAGCGAGGCGAAGGCGCACCGTGCCGCCGTGGAGGCGACGGCCGCGTACCGCACGTCCATCCACCGGCTCGCGGGGCTCGGCGAACTGGCCGTCTGGTACGAGCGGATGGACGCCGACACCCTGCTCCCGCTCGTCCGTTCGGCCCGGCACCGAAGGCGCGTCGAGTCGAGCCTGACCCGGGCCCGCCGCCGCACCAGCCTCCAGGCCCTCGGCAAGCTGACGGAGGTCGTCGACGGACGCCACCGCATCATCAACGACCCACCGCTGCTGGAATCCGCCGGCACCTCCGACATGGCGGCCCTGCGCAAGATCTTCAGCGACTACCGCTCCACCCTCTCCGAGGAGCGGCGCCTCCTGCTGGACCGCTACCGCTTCGTCGACGCCGCCCGCAAGGTCGTCGGCGTCGGCAGCGTCGGCACCCGCTGCTTCATCGTCCTGCTCGCCGGACGGGACGCGGACGACCCGCTGTTCCTGCAGATCAAGGAGGCGCGGAAGTCCGTACTGGAGGAACATCTGCCGCATGGCCCCTACGTCCACCCCGGACATCGCGTCGTGGCCGGCCAGCGCCTGCTCCAGGCGGCCGGCGACATCTTCCTGGGCTGGATGACCGGACCCCAGGGACGGGCCTACTACTGGCGCCAGCTGCGCGACATGAAGGGCTCGGCGGACGTCGCCGGTATGACCCCGGCTGCCCTCACCTCGTACGCCCGGCTCTGCGGCACCGTCCTCGCCCGGGCCCACGCCCGCTCCGGCGACCGCATCGCCATCGCCGCATACCTGGGCAGGGGCGACACCTTCGACCAGGCCGTCGCCGAGTTCGCCCTGACCTACGCCGCCCAGACCGTCACCGACCACGCCACCCTGACCGCCGCGGTCGCCGCGGGAGTGGTGAGAGCGGCCCCGGAACTCTGACGACCCGCGACCGAACCCTCAGGCGTACCGCTCCAGCAGCCCGCCCACATAGGCCTCCAGCCGCCCGCCCAGCACCGCCGGCGTCAGCTCGGTCCGCCCCAGCTCGCGCCACGGCCCCGCCAGTTTCCCGGCGTCGGGGGCGTAGGCGAGGGAGTCGAGCAGCCGCCAGTACAGGTGATCCGCGCCATCCCCGAGCCGACGTCCGCCCTGGGCCTCGTAGCGGTCCCGGAAGCCGAGCCCGTGCTCCGGCCCGTGCAGCAGCGCGAGCGCCGTCGAGCAGTGGGCGACGTCCAGGTCGGCGGGGCCCCACGAGGTCTCGACCCAGTCCACGACACCGCTGATCCGCAGGTCGTCGGTGAAGAGCACGTTCCCGGGGTGGTAGTCCCGGTGCAGGAAGACACCTTCGTACGACGGTGGATCGCGCCGGATGACGTCCACGGCCCGCTCCCACAGCGCGCCCTCGGGCACGCGCACCCGCTCCGGTGACGTCCAGGCCTGATAGGCGCGCGGGCGTTCGTCGGGTACGACCTGGTGGATCCGGACGAGTTGGGCCGCCAGCCGATCGAGCCGCCGCACGAGACCCTCCTCGTCGACCCGCACCCGGCCGGGCAGCCGGGACATCAACAGGCCCGGGTGATCGCTGTGTTCGGCCGTGGCGTCCACGGCGAGCAGCTCGGGGACCGGGATGCCGTCCTGGCCGGCGAGCAGTGTGAGGACCGACGCCTCACGGTTCAGCAGGCCGGGCGCGTGATGCCGGAAGAAGGGCTTCACGAAGGACCGCAGGACCAGGTCCGAGCCGTCGTCGAGGGTGAGCCCGCGCATCTGCGAGCTCCAGCCCCCGGACAGGAACCGGGTGGTGGCGACCGTACGGCCCGCGGGCAGCTGCTTGGCCACCCACGCGCGGGTCGCCGTCCAGCCCTCGACGAGCAGCGCGTCGACGAACTCCCGCCGGTCGTCGGCGTGATCGTGGAACCAGAGGCCCAACCGGTGCTGCGCGTCCGGGACATCGAGGCGCGTGTACTGCGACCGTGCGGCCAGCGCGTCCTGGACGGCCTCGGTCACGGCGGGCGGGACGACCTCGTCGTGGCCCGGCACCGCGAGCACCGCCCGCCCCTCGTACGCCCGCAGCGCGTCCAGCGCGGGCGCCCCGCGCCAGCTGTCCGGGGTGCGCAGGATCGCGCGGAACCGGCTGTCCCCGCTGCCGAACGGCACGTCCCACGCCTCGGCCGCGTACACCGCCGGCGAGCACAGCCCGATCGCCGTCACGCGCTCCCCGTAGTGCCGTACGAGATCCGCCACCGTCTGCCCGCTCATGCTGAACCCGACGAGGACCAGAGGCCCGTCCGCCGGCACCCGCGCGTCGATCACCGCGACGGCCTGCTCGAAGCGCCGGCGCAGGCTCAACTCCCGCAGCTCACCCGTGGATTCGCCGTGCCCGGAGAAGTCGAGGGCCAGGACACCGCAGCCCCGGCCCGCGAACTCCTCCCATACCGGCGTCAGCCGCTCCTTGCTGCCGTTGCCCGCCCCGTGCAGCAGAACGGCGGTGGCCCGGTCCGGGCCACCGCCGCCGTACACCCCGCTGAGCAGTTCGCCTTCATGGTGCTGAGTGAACGAGGAGATCATGACCTCATTCACTCATGGCGGCCCCGGCGTCAGGAAGCGGATTCCGCCTTCGGGGACCGCGCCGCCGCGATCGCCTCGCGCAGATGGTCCTCGTCGGCCTGGCTCAGCGAGGTCTGCACCAACTGGCCGCCGAACGGGATGAGTTGGGGGATCACCTTGTCCTGGGCGGCCTGCTTGACCAGGACGAACAGCGCGGCGGCACCCGGCCGCAGGTTCTGGCTGAGGTCCTTCATGAAGTTGTCGTTGATGCCGGTGTCGGTGACCGCGCCCCCGGCGGCGCCTGCCGCCGCGCCCACCGCCGCACCGAGCAGCGGGGCCAGGAAGAGCAGCCCGATCACCCCGCCCCACAGGGCGCCGCCCGCCGTGCCCACGGCGGTGTGGTTGACGGCCTGGTGCAGCTTGATCCTGCCGTCCTCGCGCCGCTCGACGACCACCACGTCCTCCAGCTCGACGAGATGCTGCTTGGACAGCTCGATCACCTTCTCGCGGACCTGGTTGGCGGTGGCGAGGTCGTCGTAGGCGACGACGAACAGATCACTCATCCGGAAACACCCCTTAGCAGTGCAATATGGCGTTTCGCCCGACTTTAGGGTGCCGGAATGCGGGGCGCACGCCAGGGAGCGGGAAAAAGGAGATGCACACGCAGTGACCGTCTCCCTACGCTGGACACGCATTGCGGAGCTGCTCCCCACCGCTTGCCGCAGGACCGGTTTCACCGGGCGGCCCCGGGGCTACTCTGCTGCTCACCCACCCACGCACACGGAGGCCCGTGATGGGCACCATCGTCATGGCCGGGGCCGCGGTCCTGGTCGTCCTAGGATTCGGAAACCACGTCTACTGGCTCGCCGCAGCTGCCGTGCTCTTCCTGTACACGCAGTACGGGCGGGGTGCGTCCTCGACGCCCTCCTCCCGGGGCGGCCCCTCGTCCGGGGTCATGCCCAGCGACTACCGGGCGTACCGGGAGCGCCGTGACAAGCAGGCCAAGTGGGAGCGCCGCTACCGCCGCGACCGCCCCTTCGAGTCCCGCCGTCAGGAGCGCGAGAAGAAGGGCAAGTGAGCCTTTGCCGGGCGCTCCCCGGTCGCCGGTGTCACAGGCCGGGGGCGCCCCACACCGGGAACCAGCGGCTCAGATCCTGCTCGATCCGCAGATCGTCCCCGAGAGCGGCTCTGACCCGCAGTTCCAGCGCGTTGTCGCGCCGCTGCCCTCCGTCGGGCAGTGGCGCGAACGGGAACCAGGTGCCGCGTTTGTAGAGGTAGACCAGCGCGAGCGTACGGCCCTCGCCGTCACGGAAGCCGGCCAGCGAGCACAGCAGTTGCGGGCCGAAGCCGTTGACCTCCATCGAGGCGTTCACCGCGTGCAGGTCGTTCACGAGCTGGGGAAGCTCGTCGGTGGCCCGCTCGGAGACCAGCCAGGAGTAGCCGTACTCGTCGCGCCGCAGCTGGACCGGGGGGCCGTCGCGGTCGGCGTCCGCGTCGAGGAGCGCCTGTACCTCGCGGTGCGTCTGCTCGAAGGCGGCGCCCTCGACCGTGGCGAAGCACACCGCCCCGCTGCCGGTCGGGGTGAACCCCGCGGCGGCCTCCAGGGTGACGGCCGCCGACGGCAGTGCGAAGAGCCGGTCGAGATCGGGCGCCACCGGTTTCGTACGCCCGAGCAGAATGTCCAGCAGCCCCATGGGTGTCAGTCCGCCTTCCCCGGGGTCGCGGCCTCACCCAACTCGGTGGAGATCCGGCCCAGTTGATCCAGTCGCTGTTCCAGACTCGGGTGAGTGGAGAAGAGCCGGGCGATGCCGGGCTCGGACCCGAGGGCCGGGGTGAAGTAGAAGGCGTTGAACGCCTGCGCGGTCCGCAGATCCTTGGTGGGGATCCTCGCGATGTCCCCGGAGACCTTGGTGAGCGCGGAGGCCAGTGCCGAGGGCCGCCCGGTCAGCTGGGCGGCGGCCCGGTCGGCGGCCAGCTCCCGGTACCGGGACAGCGCCCGGATGAGCAGGAAGCTGAGGGCGTACACGGCGGCCGAGACACCCATGATCCCCGCGAAGACGACGGCCGTGTTCTGGTCCTTGCGCCCGCTGAAGATCTGCGAGTAGAACGCGAACCGCACGATGAGCCCCGCGAGGACGCCGAGGAAGGAAGCGACGGTGATGACGGCGACGTCCTTGTGCGCCACATGCGACAGCTCGTGGGCAAGCACACCCTCCAGCTCCTCCGGCTCCAGCCGCCGCAGCAGGCCCGTCGTCACACACACCACGGCATGATCCGGATTCCGCCCGGTGGCGAAGGCGTTCGGCATGTCGATGTCCGACACGGCGACCACCGGCTTGGGCATGTCCGCGATGGCACACAGCCGGTCGACGACCCCGTGCAACTCCGGATACTCCTCCCGCTCCACGACCCGTCCCCGCATCGCGAACAGCGCGACCCGGTCGGAGAACCAGTACTGCGCGCCGAGCATCCCCGCGGCGATCACCACGACCAGCACCCAGGACTTCAGCAACACGATCAACGCGGCAACGAAGGCCACGTACAGCAGTCCGAGCAGAAAAAGCGTGACCGCCATACGCACGGTCAGCCGCCGATCGCTCCGGAAACGGCTCTGCATCTGCATCACCCCGCAGTCAGGCACTCGCCCCGCTGCCCAGTGTGCACCCGGCCCCACCATGAAGCGGTCGTGATCACCTCTAGGACCAGCAAAGGTTCAGTCCTTGAGGCCGGCCTCCCACTTGCGCCGTTTCAGCACGTACCCGCTGAACAGATGCGCACCACGGTCGAGCAGTTCACCCACCTCCACCGTCCCGGGCGGCACGTCCGCCGTCGGGTGCCAGCGCTGCACGGACTGCCCGGCCCACCGCCGGAGTCTGTCGTCCGGGTCGCCGAGCAGCGCGACGGAGGCCCGCAGCCGGACGAGCCCGCAGCGCGCGTGCAGCAGCCGGAACGCGGCGACCCGTACATGCCGGGGCCGCTCCACCGCGAGCCGCTCCATCAGCCGGTCGGCGTCCAGCGACCCGACCGACGGCAACAGCGCGGCGGTCGCCTCCCGCACCACACCGGGCGCCGGATCGTCGAGAAGCGGCAGCAGCCGTCGTACGTCCACCACGTCCAGCCCCCGCAACCCCGCCACGGCCCGCGCCCGCACCCCCGCCGCCGGGTGGTCGAGCAGCGGCCACAGCAACTCTGCGTCCACCCGCTCCCCGCACTCCGCGAGCCCGATCACGACCCCCGGCGACAGACCCTCCGCACGCGCACACCGCTCCCGGTACCAGGGCAGCGGATCGCCCCCGCCCTGCCGCACGACATACCGCGCACAGGCCCGCACCACCCCCGACCGGTCCCCGAGAAACGCCACCGCCCGCTCCACCCGCCCGGCCCGCCGCAACGCGGTGACCCCGGCCGCCCGGGCCTGCGGCCCACGGGCGGCGAGCAGCGGTTCGAGTACGTCGTCGTGGACCCCGTCCCGGTCCGATTCGGCGGCCAGCGCGGTGTCGGCGCACAGCGACTGCACGACCGGGTCGCTGTCACGTGCGGCGGCCCGGGCCAGCTCGGCGGGGGAGAGGAACCCTTCGTCGACGGCGAGCCGGTACGCGTACCGGCGGACCCCTCGATACGGGTCGGCGTACAACGGGGCGAGCGTCTCCGGGGGCGCGGCCCGCAGCAGCTCGGTGGCCAGAGCGGTGACGAAGTCCCCCCGGTCCCGCCGCCCGATCCGCAGCACCAGGCCCATCACCCGCACCGCAGCCTCGGCGTCGAGCGTCTCCGTCAGCCGCCGCCGTGCCGTCTCCCGCACCGGCGCGGCCCAGTCGGAACACCGCACGACGAGCAGCGGCAGCAACCCGGGACGACCGACGGCCCGCCGCAGAGCGGTCTGCCTGGCCTTGCCCTCACGGTGGCACAGGGCGAGCGCGAGCCGACCCTCGCCGAGCGGCCCGCCGGACAGCAGGGCGTCCTTGACCTCCCGCCCACCCTCGGTCTGCTCCCAGGCCGGCAGCCACACGACCCGTTCCGTGTCCCAGGGGATCGCCCGCACCCCGGCGTCCAGCGCGATCCAGGCGGCCGGATCACCTGTGTCGAGCGCTTCCCGCAGCGGGACCCCTTCCGCGAGCCGCACGGCCGCAGCGGCCCCGTACCAGATGTCCATGCCCACCCCTGACCAGCCCTGATGTGTCCGGCGATGGTAGACAGCGCGACCGCGTCCCGTCGCGCGATATACGGGGCTAGAACGGCGCCCGGAAGTTCGCGTAGCCCAGCAGCACGATGACCGCCGCCACACATCCGAACACGACCGCCGTCGACACCCACGGCGACCGCGGCCGCCGCACCCGCTCGGGCTCCGGCCGGAACGGCTGGGCCTCAGGCGGGTTCTCCTTCCAGCGTGCGGCGAGCATCCGGGCCCGTGCCGAGGGCTCCTTCTCCTCGGCGCCGTCGGCCCACCGGATGTCGAACTCCCGCTCCTCGTCGTCCCGTTCGGCCATCCCCGTAACCCCCGGTCGCCCTTCTCGCACGTCTGTTCCCAAAACCATACGACGGCGCCCCCGCCCTGAGAAACCAGGAACGGGGGCGCCGAGAGAGCCGGGAGGACCGGCCCGGGTTCGATCACACGTCGAAGTAGAGCTCGAACTCGTGCGGGTGCGGACGCAGCTGCAGCGGCGCGATCTCGTTCGTGCGCTTGAAGTCGATCCACGTCTCGATCAGGTCCGGCGTGAAGACGTCGCCCTGGAGGAGGAACTCGTGGTCGGCCTCGAGGCGGTCGAGGACGGCCGGGAGGGAGGTCGGGACCTGTGCGACGCTCGCGTGCTCCTCGGGAGCCAGCTCGTAGAGGTCCTTGTCGATCGGCTCGGCCGGCTCGATCTTGTTCTTGATGCCGTCGAGGCCCGCGAGCAGCAGGGCCGAGAAGGCCAGGTACGGGTTGCCGGAGGAGTCGGGCGCACGGAACTCGACGCGCTTGGCCTTCGGGTTGGAGCCCGTGATCGGGATACGCATGGCCGCGGAGCGGTTGCGCTGCGAGTACACCAGGTTGATCGGCGCCTCGAAGCCCGGGACCAGACGGTGGTAGGAGTTCACCGTCGGGTTGGTGAAGGCGAGCAGCGACGGGGCGTGCTTGAGGATGCCGCCGATGTAGTAGCGGGCCATGTCCGACAGGCCCGCGTAGCCGGCCTCGTCGTAGAAGAGCGGCTGGCCGCCGGTCCACAGCGACTGGTGCACGTGCATGCCCGAGCCGTTGTCACCGAAGATCGGCTTCGGCATGAAGGTCGCGGTCTTGCCGTTCTTCCAGGCCACGTTCTTCACGATGTACTTGAAGAGCTGGAGGTCGTCGGCCGCGGCGAGCAGCGTGTTGAACTTGTAGTTGATCTCGGCCTGGCCGGCGGTGCCCACCTCGTGGTGCTGGCGCTCGACCTGGAGGCCGGAGGCGGCGAGCTGGAGCGAGATCTCGGCGCGCAGGTCGGCGAAGTGGTCGACCGGCGGGGTCGGGAAGTAGCCGCCCTTGTAGCGGACCTTGTAGCCGCGGTTGTTCTCCACCGCACCGGTGTTCCAGGCGCCGGCCTCGGAGTCGATGTGGTAGAAGCTCTCGTTCGCCGAGGTGGCGAAACGGACGCTGTCGAAGACGTAGAACTCCGCCTCGGGACCGAAGTACGCGGTGTCCGCGATACCGGTCGACGCGAGGTAGGCCTCGGCCTTCTTGGCCACGTTGCGCGGGTCACGGCTGTACTGCTCGCCCGTGATCGGGTCGTGGATGAAGAAGTTGATGTTGACCGTCTTGTCGCGGCGGAAGGGGTCGACCCGGGCGGTCGAGAGGTCCGCGCGCAGCGCCATGTCGGACTCGTGGATGGCCTGGAAACCACGGATCGACGAGCCGTCGAACGCGAGCTCCTCGTCCGGGTCGAACGCCTCGACGGGCAGCGTGAAGTGCTGCATGACGCCCGGCAGGTCGCAGAAACGGACGTCGACGAACTTGACGTCCTCGTCCGCGATGAACTTCTTGGCCTCGTCGGCGTTCTGGAACATCCAGCTCCTCCTACTCCCGACGGTTCCATGCCGGGGTGGTAGTTCGTTTGTGCGGCCAGTGCGGTGGCACACGATGACGACGACACTAGGGACGCGTGATTTCTCGGGCGTGACCCATTTGTTTCGCACAAGTTAACCGGACATCCCGCTCCGCACCCCACCTGTCCGCATCCCGAAACGCGGGCAGTACGGTGGACGGGTGGACAAGAGGGAAGCAATCGGATCGTGGCTCTCGGGGCCCCGTGCGGCCGCCGAGCAAGCCGGTGTGGACTTCGGATACCGCGGGCAGCAACTGGGCCTGCCGGAGGAAGGGCCGGGCTCCATCGCCCGGCCGGGGCGGCGGCTCGGAGCACTCGCCGTGGACTGGGCGATGAGCGTTCTGATTGCATCCCAATTGATCACCCAGGGCTACGAAGTCCCGGCGACCTCGAACTGGGCGCTGCTGGTCTTCTTCGTGATGAGCGCGCTCACGGTCGGGACGATCGGTTACACCCCGGGCAAGCGTCTCTTCGGCCTGCGCGTCGTCGACCTGTCGACCGGCCGCCCGAGCCCGCTGCGGGGCCTCCTGCGCAGCGCCCTGCTGTGCATCGCCGTCCCGGCCCTGATCTGGGACCGCGACGGCCGGGGCCTGCACGACAGGCTGGCGCGCACGGTCGAGGTGCGGATCTAGTTCTTCTACGACGAAGGGGGCGCCCGGAGAACTCTCCGGGCGCCCCCTTCGTCGTAGAACGTCGGTCAGCGCGCCTTCGGCCCGCCCTTGGGCAGCTTCATGCCCTTCGGCATGGGCCCCTTCGGCAGCGGCATGTTGCTCATCAGGTCACCCATGGCCCGCAGCCGGTCGTTGGTCGCGGTCACCTGGGGGCCGGTCAGCACGCGGGGCAGCTTCAGCATGCTGGTGCGCAGCTTCTTCAGCGGGATCTGGTCCTCGCCCGTGCCGACGATCAGGTCGTGCACCGGCACGTCCGCCACGATCCGGTTCATCTTCTTCTTCTCGGCGGCCAGCAGGCTCTTCACCCGGTTCGGGTTGCCCTCGGCGACCAGGACGATGCCGGCCTTGCCGACGGCTCGGTGCACCACGTCCTGGCTGCGGTTCATCGCCACCGCGGGGGTCGTCGTCCAGCCCCGGCCGATGTTGTCCAGCACGGCCGCGGCCGCGCCCGGCTGGCCCTCCATCTGCCCGAAGGCGGCCCGCTCGGCCCGGCGTCCGAACACGATCGCCGTTCCGAGGAAGGCGAGCAGGACACCCAGGATGCCCAGGTAGACCGGGTGACCGATCAGGAAGCCGATCGCGAGAAAGACACCGAGGATGAGGATGAAGACACCCGCGAGCACCAGGCCGATCGTCTTGTCGGCCCTGCGGGTCATCTTGTACGTCAGGGCGATCTGCTTCAGTCGCCCGGGGTTAGCGGCATCGGCCGCACTGTCACTTCTCGCCATGCGACGAAGTCTACGTGGCCCGAGGAGCGCCGACGACGGCAGTGTCCCGGAGGAAAACCTTCAGGGACGGACGGTGAACGACCGCTCCAGCACCTGCTGCGCCTCGACCCTGTCCTTGGCGCGGCGGCGGTCCTCCAGGACGGACGTCCAGGCGTTGCGGCGGGCGGTGCGCTGGCCGCTGCTCATGAGCAGCGACTCGACGGCACGGAGTGCATCGGTGAACGACGGGATGGCGGTGGCGCGAACCGGCGCGGCCTGCATGATGGAGGTCCCCCCTCAGGGATAGCGGCTCTGGTGAGTGGTGCACGGGCTGTACAACCAGGGTCACTGATTGGTGTTACCAGGGCGTGACCGACCGGTCAAACACCAATGAAGCCTTGATTTGCGGCACGAGAACGCTGAAGCGGCCCTGGCACCGCCCCCATCTGCGGGGACGGCCCAGGGCCGCGTCAATCGGTCACTACCGGGCGGTAGTTGCTTGTGCTCGGATTCACACGCCCCGAGTGGCACTCCGTGCCATCAGACGGCCTGCGACGCGACGTAGGAATCGCCCCGCTGCGGAGCAGCTGATTGACGCAGTTCGATGGCCATCTGGTAGAGCCGGCCGGCGCGGTACGAGGACCGGACCAGCGGGCCGGACATCACGCCGGAGAAGCCGATCCGGTCGGCCTCCTCCTTCAGCTCCACGAACTCGTGCGGCTTGACCCAGCGCTCCACGGGGTGGTGGCGGACGCTCGGGCGCAGGTACTGCGTGATGGTGACGAGTTCGCAGCCGGCGTCGTGCAGCTGCCGGAGCGCCTCGCTGACCTCCTCGCGGGTCTCGCCCATGCCGAGGATCAGGTTCGACTTGGTCACCAGGCCGAAGTCACGGGCCTCGGTGATGACCTTCAGGGAGCGCTCGTAGCGGAAGCCGGGGCGGATGCGCTTGAAGATCCGCGGGACCGTCTCGACGTTGTGCGCGAAGACCTCGGGGCGGGACTCGAAGACCTGCTGGAGCAGCTCCGGTACGGCGTTGAAGTCGGGGGCGAGCAGCTCGACCTTGGTCTGGCCGCTCTCGCGCCCGGCGGTCTGCTGGTGGATCTGGCGGACCGTCTCGGCGTACAGCCAGGCGCCGCCGTCCTCCAGGTCGTCGCGGGCGACGCCGGTGATGGTGGCGTAGTTCAGGTCCATGGTGACCACGGACTCACCGACGCGGCGCGGCTCGTCGCGGTCGAGCGCCTCGGGCTTGCCGGTGTCGATCTGGCAGAAGTCGCAGCGCCGGGTGCACTGGTCGCCGCCGATGAGGAAGGTGGCCTCGCGGTCCTCCCAGCACTCGTAGATGTTGGGGCAACCGGCTTCCTGGCAGACCGTGTGGAGCCCCTCGCTCTTCACGAGTTTTTGCATCGCGGTGTACTCGGGACCCATTTTCGCCCGGGTCTTGATCCACTCGGGCTTGCGCTCGATGGGGGTCTGGGCGTTCCGGACCTCCAGGCGCAGCATCTTGCGTCCGTCGGGTGTGACTGCGGACACATCGGCTCCCTGTAGCTTCGATTCTTCGGCGTACACCAGGGTACGCCCCGTGTTTTGTAGGGCCCCACCGGTGAGGCCAACCTCTGGACTCCGGGCTCCATTCCCCACCTGGGGGCGCGGGGCTGTATCGATATGCGGCTCCGCCGCGTGAGCGCGACCGGCCCCACCGGCCCGCAGGTGACGACGGTCTTCCGGCGGCGCGACTACGCCGTCGCCTTCTCGATCTCCCGCGGCTTCAGATCCGCGTTCTCGAGTACGTCCCTCAGATGCCGCTCGGCAACCGGCAGCACCTCGGAGATGGCCACGTCCCGCCCGAGTTCGTCCGCCAGGGACGCGACCCCCGCGTCCCGGATCCCGCACGGGATGATGCGGTCGAACCAACGGTTGTCCGGGTTCACGTTCAGCGCGAAGCCGTGCATCGTCACGCCCTTGGCGACCCGGATGCCGATCGCCGCGATCTTGCGGTCCTCGCGGCGCTGGCCGGCGTTGGACGGGGCGTACTCGGGGCCGTTCATGCGCGGGTCGAACTCCTCGTCGTGCAGACGGGGGTCGAGGTCCAGCGACAGGCCCCCGATGGACGGGCGCCGCTCGACCGGATCGCCGAGCACCCATACGCCACTGCGGCCCTCGACCCGGCTGGTCTCCACGCCGAACTCCGCGCAGGTGCGGATGAGGGCTTCCTCAAGGCGTCGTACATGCGCCACGACGTCCACCGGACGCGGCAGCTTCTGGATGGGGTAGCCCACCAGCTGACCCGGACCGTGCCAGGTGATCTTGCCGCCGCGGTCCACGTCGACGACCGGGGTGCCGTCCAGGGGGCGTTCGCTGTCCGCCGTGCGCCGTCCGGCCGTATACACCGGCGGATGTTCGAGCAGCAGGACGGTGTCGGGGGTCTCGTCCGCGAACCGTGCCGCGTGCACCCGGCGTTGCTCGTCCCATGCCTCCTGGTACTCGACGGCGTCCGCGCCGAACCCCATACGGACGAACCGCAGCTCACTCACGGCAAGCGCCTCCCCGGAGAGTCGTAAGGCACGAAGTGTGCCTACGCCACTGTACGACTCGCCGTCTCGCGTCAGCCGTGCGGCCAATCCTCACACGATCGGATGAACGAACGTCGAAGTGTGCGATCGCCTGCTCACTCTCCGCTACATTCGCGCCGTCCTATAGAGGCCATAAGGGCTGCTCACAGGCAATCCGGGCAGGAGACACCACCCCAGATGACGGAACGACCCGCGCAGCGCACTCCCAACCGCCAGCTCGCCGCGCTCATCGCAGAAGCGGGGTTCTCCAACGCGGGGCTCGCCCGTCGGGTGGACCAGCTCGGTCTCGAACACGGGCTTGATCTGAGATACGACAAGACATCCGTGACCCGGTGGCTCCGCGGACAGCAGCCGCGGGGCACGACACCCGCTCTCATCGCCGAGGTCTTCACCCGACGGCTGGGGCGCCGGCTCTCCGCGCAGGACCTCGGGCTCGACGCCTGTGCGCCGGTGTACGCCGGTCTCGAGTTCGCAGCGACCCCCGAGGAGGCCATCGACATCGTCAGCGGGCTGTGGCGCAAGGACTCCGGCAGCCACGCCGAGCTGCGCAAGATCGCGTTCACCCCGGCGGGGCTCGTCGTGCCCAGCCGGGACTGGCTGATCGGGCGGGCCGACGACAAGGTGGCCCGCGGCGAGCCGCCCGTCCGTGTCCCCACCCAGGGCCGCCCGGCGGTGCCCCGGCAGCGCGGCGCGGAGCGCGGCCCGGGTCAGAGGGTCACCGGCGGCGACATCGCGGCGCTCCGCTCGGTCGGCGACCTGTTCCGCTCCCTGGACGACATGTACGGCGGCGGTCACGCCCGGCAGGCCCTCGTGCGGTACCTGGAGCACGAGTGCGAGCCGATGCTGCGCGGCATGTACGGCGAGCAGACCGGCCGTCGGCTGTTCTCGGCGGCGGCCGACCTCACGAGGCTCGCGGGCTGGACGTCGTACGACATCGCGGCGCACGGGCTCGCGCAGCGGTACTTCGTGCAGTCGCTGCGGCTCGCGCAGGCGGCGGGGGACCGGGCGTACGGCTCGTACGTGCTGATCACGATGAGCCGGCAGGCGGTGTACCTCGGGCACGGGCGGGAAGCGGTGCAGCTGGCGCGGGTGGCCCAGCAGGGCGTCGGCACCAGTGCCCCGCCGGTGGTCCAGGCCCTGCTGCACGCGGTCGAGGCGCGGGCGCACGGGGTGCTGGGCGAGGTGCGGGCGTGCACGGGGGCACTGGTGCGGGCCGAGCGGGCGCTGGAGGCGGCTCGGCCCGGTGACGAGGTTCCCTACTGGGCGCGGTTCTTCGACGAGGCGCAGCTGGCGGACGAGTTCGGTCATGCGCACCGGGACCTGCAGCAGTTCCGGGCGGCGGCCCAGCATGCCGAGCGGTCCCTGCAGTTGCGGGCGCCCGCGTACGCCCGCAGCCGTCTGTTCTGCCGTGTGGTGTTGGCCTCCGCCCGGCTGGGGCTGGGTGAGCTGGATCAGGCGTGTGCGTTGGGGGCGGAGGCGGCGGGGGCCGCTGTGGAGATGCGGTCGGTGCGGGCGATCGAGTATGTGCGGGACTTCGAGAAGCGGTTGGAGCCGTACAAGGACGCTGCGCCGGTGAGGGGGTATCGCGACAAGGTCGCGGCGCTGGGGTGAGAGTCTCGCCGTGACTTCGGAGGTTGTGGGGGTCTGCGCGCCGGCGCTCTGGCTGGTCGCGCAGTTCCCCGCGCCTCCAGGTGGGTTCAGGCAGCCTGCGTTGTCGGGATCGGTTCCGCCCTGTGCATCGGGGTCGCCGAGCCCAGGTCCGTCAGGATCGCCGTCGACGCCCTGTGGCCCGAGTGCAGCGCGCCCTGGACCGTGCTGGTGTCCCTGTGGTCGCCGCAGACGTACAGGCCCGCCAGCAGGCGTACCGGGCGGCGCAGGTCGTGCGGGGCCCGCATCGCCGGTACCGCTTCGGGTGTGTGGTGGACGGCGAGAGTCTCCCAGCGGGTGGTGGACGTGCCGTACAGGCGGGACAGGTGCATGCGTACGGCCGTCTCGACGTCCGGTGGGGGCGGGCCCAGGACCGTCGACGAGATCAGGGAACGGCCCGCCGGGGCGCGGGACGGGTCCACCCGGCTGACCACCGCCGTGTGGGCCACCGGGCCGCCCCGGTCCGCGTCCAGCAGCAGTGCGGCGCCCGTCTCCGGGGGCTCGTCCGTCGTGTGGTGGACCACCGTCACCGGGTGGAAGTCCGGTACGCGCAGGCCCGGGAGGAGGTCCGCCGCCGTGCGGGCGTCCGTCGCCAGCAGGACCGCCCGGCAGCGGAACTCGCCGTGCTCCGCCGTGGTCACCGAGCTCGTCGACACCGAGGTGACCCGCACCCCCGTGTGCACCGTCCCGGCCGGCAGCGAGCGCGCCAGCAGCTCCGGCAGCACCTCCGCGCCGCCCTCCGGCACACACAGCCGCCCGGCCGCGAAGGCGCGCAGCGCGAGGTCGGCGCACCGGCTGGACGTGGTCAGCTCCGGGTCGCACAACAGGGCGGCGAGCAGCGGGCGCAGGAAGCCGTCGATCGTCCGGGCGGGCAGACCGCGGGCGGCGAGGGCCTGGGCGGCGGGCGACTCGGTGCGGCACAGCAGGCGTTCGATCGGGGTGTTCGCGATCCGGGTGAGCGCGGTCCCGAGACGGGCCTGGTCGACGCCGCTGCCCAGGGGGGCGACTCCCCGTGGCGCGCTTCGCGGAACCGTCGGCCTCGGGGCGCTCGCCAGGGCGCGCACCGCGTGGAGTGCGCCCCTTGCGCCCCCTGCGCCGGGGGGCGCGCTCGCGCGATGGTGGCGCCCGTCGCTGTGCAGCAGGACGCCCGGCGCGAACGGGCGCAGGACGAGTCCGCCGAGCCCCGGTGTCCTGCGTAGTTCCGGATACGCCGTGGACAGCAGCTGTCCGATCCGGTCGAGCCGGAATCCGTCGACCTTCTCCGTCGACATACGGCCGCCCACCCCATGGGCGGCCTCCAGCACCGCGGTCGTCACTCCTGCGCTGTTCAGCCGATGCGCGGCGGAGAGCCCGGCGACCCCGGCTCCCACGATCACGACGTCCGCCTGGTACGTGGGCTCAAGCACGTGCCCCTCCTCGAGGTTGCGCGGCCGGTGGAGACGTCATGCCCCCAACTGGCTCCGGGGATACCCGAGTTCGGCTTGAGGTTAAGGCGGTAGTCGGTCAGGAACAGTCGCGCATCAACAGGGCACGGTCGCACGCCGGTCGCATACGGTCACGCGGCGGCTCGGACGGCTCCTTCGATCTCCGGGAACGCGAAGGTGAACCCCGACTCCAGCAGCCGCTTGGGCACCACCCGTTGGCTGCCCAGGACGTCTCCGGACATCTCACCGAGCACGGTCCGCAGCACGGGCGAGGGCACCGTGAAGAGTGTCGGCCGGTGCAGCACGCGCCCCATGGCGGCGGTGATCTCCTGGTTCGTGACCGGGTTCGGGGCGGTCAGGTTGAACGGCCCGGACAGCCCGTCGGTGTCGATGAGATGCCGGATCGCGGCCACCTCGTCGTGCAGCGCGATGAACGACCAGTACTGCCGCCCGTCGCCCAACCGCCCCCCGAGCCCGGCCTTGAACAGCGGGAACAGCCGCCCCCAGGCACCCCCCTTGCGCGCCACCACCAGCCCGGTCCGCGTGAACACGGTCCGTACGCCCGCCTCCTGGGCCGGCGCCGCCGCGCCTTCCCACTCCACGCACAGCTCGGGCAGGAACCCCTCCCCGGCGGGCGCGCTCTCGTCGACGACCCGGTCGCCCGTCTCGCCGTAGAAGCCCATCGCGCTGCCGTTGACGAAGACCCGCGGCGGCTTGTCCAGCGAGGCGACGGCCTCGGCGAGCGCGGAGGTGCCGAGCACCCGGCTGCACCGGATCCGCGTCTTGTACGCCTCCGTCCAGCGCCGGTCGCCGACCCCGACACCCGCGAGGTTCACGACGGCGTCGCACCCGGTGAGGCCGCCCGTGTCCACCCGCCTCCCCTCGGGGTCCCACCGGACCTCGTCCGCGTCTCTCGGCGCCCGGCGTACCAGGCGCACCACCTCGTGTCCGTCGGCGAGAAGGGACCTGACCAGGGCACCGCCGATGAGACCGGACGCGCCGGCCACCGCGATTCGGGAACGCTGCATGGCGTCAATTCTGCTCCGAATTCACGCAAAGGCCCGGTCTTGTGCGCCGTAGGGTGGCCGACATGCACATACGCCACGCCACCCTCGACGACGAGGACACGCTGGGACGCCTCGACCGCGCCACCTGGTCCACGCTGCACGCCGTCTCGCCGCGCCCCCAGCCGCCGTACGAGCCCTTCTACGGCGAGCGGTTCGGCCCGCGCGACCATCTGGTGGCCGAACTCGACGGCGTGCTCGTCGGCTACATCCGGCTCGGCTTCCCGACCCCGTTGGCCTGCAACGCGCACGTCCGCCAGATCCAGGGCCTGGTCGTCGCCGAGGAGGCGCGGGGTGCCGGAGTGGCGCGGGCGCTGCTGCGGGCGGTGCAGGAGGAGGCCAGGAAGCTGGGCGCGCGCCGCATCACGCTGCGCGTCCTCGGGCACAACGCCCCGGCCCGCAAGCTCTACGAGTCCGAGGGCTTCGTGGTGGAAGGCGTCCTGCCCGAGGAGTTCCTGCTGGACGGCGAGTACGTGGACGACGTGTTCATGGGGCGCAGTCTGTGACCTGGTCGGCCTCGGCGGCCGTACGACGCCTGCGGACGACCAGATAGAGCGCGGCCCCCGCGACGAGCAGGGAGATCAGGAAGAAGACGGGCACGGAAGCCTCCTGCGGACGAGTCGGTCGGTGAGAACACTGCCCATCCTGACGATCAAGGCGCTGATCGGCGGGCAGGCCACGTCGACGCGTTCGCAATCGCCGCCGTCAGCCCGTCAGCAGTCGCATGCCGCCCACCAGTTCCCGCAGGCACCGCACCGCCAGCTCCGCGGGTGAGCCCGGGCCGCTGGTGTCCGCGTCCGTCTCCGCCCAGGTCTCCAGCGCCACCCGGATGGCGTCCGTCGCGGCCGCGGCCGTGAGACGTACGTCGAGCGGGTCGGCGTCCGGCCCGGCCAGCCTCGCCACCACCGGGATCAGCTTCTCCTCGGACTCCTGGTTCACCCGGTACCACACGGCCCGCAGCGCCGGGTCGGCCACGGCTGCCCGCAGCAGTGCCCGCGTCTGCCGCAGGCCCTCCGCCGCGTGCGCGTCCGGCACGGACAGCGACTCCCCGATCGCCCGCTCCAGGGCCCGCGGCAGCCCGGCGGTGCCCGGCTCCGACGCGGCGAGGAGCTCGCGCCAGCGGTCGGCGCCCCGGGCCAGCAGCGGGCCGACGGCGTCCTGCTTGTTGCGGAAGTACCGGTAGAAGGTGCGCAGGGCGACCCCGGCCCGCTCGGCGATGTCCTCGGCGGTCGTGCCATCGGGTCCGTGCTCGGTGAACAACGCGGCGGCGGCGCGTGCGATGTCGAGCTGGGTCGCCGCCTTGCGGCGCTCGGTCAGTGAGAGGGGCTTGGTGCTCACCGGGGAAGCCTACGCCGGAGCTCCGACATTGGCACCTTTCGCCTTGATGGCAAAACGTGCCACCCAGGCGTACCGTGAAGGCCATGAACCGTTACGAGAACCGACGCGCCCTCATCACCGGCGGCGGCTCCGGCATCGGCCAGGCCACCGTGCTCCGGCTGCTCGCCGAGGGCGCCACCGTCGTCGCCGCCGACATCAGCGAGGCCGGCCTGAAGGACACCGTCGAAAAGGCGGGCGCCGGCGCGCGGCGGCTGACCACGGTCCTCGTCGACATCGCCGACGAGGCCTCCGTACGACAGGCCGTGGCCCTCGCCGTCGAGGCGCTGGGCGGGCTCGACGTGCTCGTCAACGCCGCCGGCATCCTGCGCTCCGCCCACACCCACGAGCAGAGCCTCGCCGACTTCAACCGGATCATCGCGGTCAACCTCACCGGCACCTTCCTGATGATCCGCGAGGCGATACCGGCGCTGCGCGAGGGCACCGGCCCCGCCGTCGTGAACTTCAGCTCGACCTCGGCGACCTTCGCCCACCCCTACATGGCGGCGTACGCGGCCAGCAAGGGCGGCATCCAGTCCATGACCCACGCGCTCGCGAGCGAGTACAGCAAGCAGGGCATCCGCTTCACCGCCGTGCAGCCCGGCTCCATCTCCTCCGGCATGACCGACGGCTCTGGCGCCAGCGGACAGAGCACCGGCCCGGGCCTTCCCGAGGACACCGACTGGGACCTCTACACCAAGCTCGCACCCGCCCTCGGCCAGGGCTTCGCGGGCCCCGAGACCGTGGCCGGCGTCGTCGCGATGCTGGCGAGCGAAGATGGCCGGTTCATCACCGGTACCGAGGTCCGCATCGACGGCGGGACGCACTTCTGACGTCGCGACCGGCTACGACGTGACCAGCTCACCCGTGTCCACCGGCGCCGTCGCCTGCGCCGCCCGCTCGGCGTCGGACGCGACCTCGTCGGCGGTCAGCACGTACCCCGTCTCGTCGTCCGACGTGGACCGGGCGAAGACGACTCCGTACACCTTGCCGTCCGTCGTCAGCAGCGGCCCGCCGGAGTTGCCCGGGCGGACCGTCGACCGGATCGAGTAGATCTCGCGGGTGACGGTCCCGTCGTTGTAGATGTTCTGGCCGTTCGCCTGGACCCGGTTGGCGACGGTGGCCGCCTGGAGGTTGAGGTCACCGTCCTGCGGATAGCCCGCGACGACCGCGGAGTCGCCACGCGTGGCGTCGTCGTCGAAGCGCAGCACCGGGGCCTCCAGGTCGGGCACGTACAGCACCGCCACGTCCTTGTCCGGATCGAAGAGCACCACACGTGCCTCGTACGACCGTCCGACCCCGCCCACCCGGACGGTCGGCTCGTCGATGCCGGCCACCACATGGGCGTTGGTCATGACGTGCTCGGTGGAGTAGACGAAGCCGCTGCCCTCGCGGCCCTGGGTGCCGGAGATGCCCTCGATCTTCACGGTGCTGCGCTTGGCCGCGTTCGTGGCGCTCGCGGTGACGCTGTCGCCGGTGGGCTTGGCGACCCGGGCCGTCGACTCGTTCTCGAACGGGTTGAAGACCTGCGGGAAGCCCGCCTCGGTGAGCGCGGACGTGGCCCGGGAGAACCAGGCCGGAGTGGTGTCCGGCATGGCGTTCTGCACGGCGCCCAGCAGCCGTGAGTCCTGGATCGCCGTGGTGAGCACCGCGGACGAGGACGCGCCCAGCACGCTCGCCGCCACCCACGCCACGATCAGCACGGCGATCGAGTTGGCTGCGGCGCCGCCGACCCCGTCGGCGACCCGCAGCGGCCCCTGGTCCAGCTCCCGGCGCAGCCGCAGCGCCAGACGCCCCGCGAGTTCGTGCCCGACGACGGCCGGGAGCAGCACCGTGAGCACCGCCGTCACCGTCGCCGAAGTGCTGCCCGGGGTCACCAGGTCCATCATCCAGGGCAGCACCCACACGCCGATGATCGCGCCGCCCACGAAACCGGCGAGTGAGACACAGCCGGCCACCAGGCCGCGCCGGTAGCCGGATGCCGCATAGGCCAGGATCACCAGCACCAGCAGGATGTCGAGCAGGTCCACGGAGCCGCCTTTCTCTTGGACCCCTTATTACGGAGGGGACGGGCCCAGTGATCAGCAGACACGCGCGTGTGACACCCGGAACCGGCCACGCGTGCGTGCACACGCTGTGCGTGCATCCGGAGAAACGCCCCGGACCAGGACGATGGTTCCACCGGGTGGCACACCACACATCGCGGACGCGGAGGATCCGGCCGAGAGTGGGACCATGCGTGTCCGAAGAGCGCGGGGGATACGACGGCGGCGAGCGGTCCGAATACGGACCGGGGCGCCGCGCCGGAGGATCCACCTGCCCACCGGAGTGCTGCTGCTGCTCGCCTGTGTCCCCGGGCTGGCGGCCGTCGTGGTCCTCGTGCTCTGCGCGCACGGCGTCGAGCGCCGGGCCGAGGCCCGTTCCGCAGACCCCCTCGCGGCCCGCCCCGCCGCACTCCACCACGCGGCGAAGCCGCGCATCGTGCCGAGGTCGGTCTGGACAACGGACACGGGCGAGGCCAACACGGCCGCCCTCACCCCGCCCCCGGCCCGTTACGACGACAAGGTCGTCGCCGTCTTCATCCACCACACCGACTCGCCCAACACCTACGACTGTGCCGACGCGCCCCGCATCATCCGCTACCTTGCCGCCGGCCAGACCGGCGCCCGAGACTGGGACGACATCGGCTACAACTTCCTCGTCGACCGCTGCGGCACGATCTACGAGGGCCGCGCGGGAGGTGTCGACCGCCCCGTCACCGGCGCCCACACCCAGGGCTTCAACCACCGCACGTCCGGCATCGCGGCCCTGGGCACCTTCACGGCGGGCGTCCCCGTACCGCAGGCGATGACGGACGCGATCGCCTCGCTGGCGGCCTGGAAACTGGGCCTCGCGGACGTGGACCCGCGCAGAACCGTGAAGCTGACATCGAGCAACGGCCTCAGCCGCTACGCCGCCGGCACCGCCGCCGCCCTCCCCGCCATCGCCGGCCACGAGGACGGCTACATGACCAGCTGCCCCGGCGCGGCCCTCTCGGCCCGCCTCCCGGAGATCAGACAGACGGCGGCGAGACTCCAGGGCAGGTACCCGCCGTCGACCTCGCCGCGGAGCGGCCTCCCGACGACGGGCGACCGGGTGGCGTTGCCGCAGCGCGGCTTCTCCGCCCCCGGCGACCGGACGATTCCGCCGTGGGGTGACGCTCCGGCGCCGGACAGCCGCGTCCCCGGGCCGCAGGCGGGCCGCCCACCGTCCGAGCAGCCGCCCCGGCCCACGCCATGAGCGGCGTCACCGACCGGCTCACCGGCGCCCGAGATACGCCCGCAAAGCCCGCTGGAGCACCTTCCCCTGGCTGCCCACGGGCCGCTCCCACTCGCCGAGGTACTCCACGGCGTAGCCGCCCGCGCCCGTCTTGAAGCGCAGGCGGCCCAGCAGCCGGTCGTCGGTGAGGGCGGGGGTGATGGACCGCAGGTCGTACGTCTCGCAGCCCGCCGACCGCGCGTCGTTCATCATCCGCCACAACAGGGCGCTGCTGGGCCGCAGTTGACGCCCCTGTCGCCCGGACGCGGCGTAGGAGTGCCATGCGCACGAGCCGACGTTGATCATGAGCGCGGCGGAGAGCACGATGCCGTCGTACTCGGCGAGATAGAGCCGTACCCGGTCGTCGTCCTCGGCGTTCAGGGCCTTCCACATACGGCGGAAGTAGTCCAGCGGCCGGGCCTTGAAGCCGTCGTGCGCGGCGGTCGAGACGTACAGCCGGTGGAAGTCGGGCAGGTCCGACGCCGAGCCCCAGGAGACCCGGACCCCGGCCCCCTCCGCCGTACTCAACGACTGCTCCCAGTGCGGGGCGAGGCCCTCCCGCAGATCGTCCGCCGTGCGCCCCTCGAGCGGGACGAGGCACCCGTAACGCGGCTGACCGAGCCCGAAGCCGTTCCCGTCGCCCTCCGCGCACCGCCGCCATCCGAGCCGCCCCAGCCGCTCGGCCGCGTCCAGCGCGTATCCGTCGATGGCGGCCGCGGGCAGGTCGTTGAGATGGCCTACGGCGGGGTCGGCGATCCCCGTCGCGACGGTCCCCGGGTCCCACTGCCGTACGACGACCGGCGGCCCGATCCGCACCGAGAACGCCCCGCGTGCCTCCAGATGGGCGACGAGCGGGTCCAGCCAGCGCTCCAGCCGGGGGTCCCGCCAGTCGATCCCGGGCCCGTCGGGGAGGTATGCCAGGAAGCGCCGCGTCCCGGGCAGCGGCCGGTACAGCACCAGTGCCGCCGCGACCAGCGCCTCGTCCTCGAACCAACCGACGCTCTCCGCCCGCCAGTCCGGCTTCGCATCGCCCCACTCGGGGATCTGGAGATGGCTCGCGTCCGGATGCAGCCGCAAGTGGGCGAGATGTTCCTCGCGCGATATCTCCCGCACGTCCGGGCTGGTCATGGGCAGGGTGCTCCTGTTCGGGGCCGCCACGGTACGCCGGGGATCACGGCACTGGTCAAGAGTTCAAAGGTGAACCTTCCGGACGCGTCCCGTGACGTCGGTCACCGGATCGCCCGCAACGCCTCGGTCAGCCGGGGGTGGACCTCCAGGTGCCGGTCGGCGGCGGTGAGGTACAGGACGCGGCGGGTGAGCGGGTGCGGGGCGACGACGAGGAGCCTGACCGTCACCGAGTCGGCGAGGTCCCGTACGTCCTCCAGTACGTCGACACCGGCCGAGGTCAGACACGGATCGCGCAGGTCGACGACGACGGTGCTCGCCTCCTGGCCACGGGCGCGCAGCAGTTGGCGTACGAGGGAGGTACGTATGTGTTCGGCGCTGGCGATGTCGATGACCTCGTCCACCCCGACCACCAGGACATGGTCGAGGGCGCGGAAGACCGGCAGTGGCACGATCGGCTCCTGAGCGGGGTTCAGCCGGGGGAACGGCCGCTGCCTGACCAGTCCTCACCACCGAAGGTAGCCGACGGGCGCCTCTCGGTGGGGCCGTTCGGCACCGAAGCCCGAGCCCGCCGACCGTGCCCCGTCCCCTGCTCCTTCGAGCCCCCGCGCGAGGCGACGGACCGTCATCCTGGGCCACCTCTTCCCCGCCGAACTGGCCGAGGGGACCTCGGTGTTCGAGGGCATCAGACCCAGGCGTACATCCCGACGGACACGACCCGCCGGCGCGTGACCGCGGTCTGAGCCTCACACGGGTCCGTCGCCCGTCAGGCCGAGGAACTGCTCCCCGGACGGATCGACGTCCACCCCGAGGCCGTTCATGAGGCCCGCCAGCATGACGTAGTAGCCGACCGTCGTGACGATCTCGACGACCTGGCGATCGGTGAAGGAGGCGCGGAGAGCCGTCAACCCGTCCTCGGACAGGGTGTGTCGGGAGACGAGCTCGAAGGCCGCCGCGACCGCCGCCGACTCCGCCGGGTCGAACTCCGGCCCGCTGGAGCGCAGTTCGGCGATGGTCGTCAACTGGGCGGCCGACACACCGGAGTTGAGCGCGATCGGCCGGTGCTGCGCGGCTTCGTACGCGCACTCCGTACCGGCGGCCACCGCCATGATCACCAGCTCGCGAAGCCGGACCGGCAGCGTCGACTCGAGCAGGACCGCCAGGCCCAGGTCGATCGCCGTGTCCGTGAGCGGCGGTGCGTGGGAGAGCATGCGGAAGGCGTTGAGCGGCACGGGAAGCTTCGCCACACCGTCGGCGGGATGTTCCGGATACGGGATTCGAGCCATGGTTCCCCCTGAAGTAGACGTCAGCCCCTGAACCGCTCCCACAGCTTCGGATACCGCTCCGACAACACCCGCTCGCTCTCGAAGTCGACCGGCGCCCCCTCCGGCTCGGGCGGCGCGGGCGGGATTCCGAGGTCGGGGGCGACGACGCCGGTGAGCTGTTCGTACGCCTCGTCGGCGGCGTACCCCAGCTCCTCCCCGTCGCCGTCGATCTCCTCGTCGAAGTCGTCCAGGAGGTCGGACAGCGAGTCGGGGGCGTGCACGGCACCCTCGTACACCTCGCGGCCCTGTCCGATCAGCCAGCAGCGGAAGAAGTCGAAGGCGTCGTCGCTGGCCCCGTCGAGCAGGACCCAGGCCGCGCCCCACAGGTCCCAGGTGTACGCACGGTTGTAGCGGGCCTCGAAGTGACGGGCGAAGTCCAGGACCATGTCGGGGTCCATCTGGAGGAGCCGGTCGATGAGAAGGTCCGCCTGCTCCTCGGGGTCGCCCTCGGCGGCCCCACGGGCGGCATCCACCAGCTCCCAGAACTCCGTCTCGTCCATCACGGGTCCAGCATCGGCCCTGGACGGGTGAGGCGCACGTGGAGTGCGGCGGATTGTTATGTCCCGTACAGACCGGCCAGACGGCGCGCGGCCTCCGCGAAACACGCCCGCAGACCCTCCGGAGCCAGCACCTCCACCTCCGGGCCCAGCGACAGCAACTGCGTACGGGCGACCTTCTCCGACTCCACGGAGACCGTCACGGTCACCCAGCCGTCCTCGTCCGGCGCCCCCGCCCGCTCCAGCGCCTCCCCGGTGGAGACCCGGTCGGCCAGGGCGTACGGCAGCCGGCGCACCCCGTCCGGTGACAGCCGTACGACGACCTCGGCCCGCAGGATCGACCGCGCGAACCGCTCCGCCTGGTCCTCCCAGAAGGCGGGGAGATCGAACTCCTCGTCGCGTTCGAAGCGGTCCGCCGAGGGCTCCACCGTCGCGAACCGGTCGATCCGGTACACCCGGAAGGAGCCGGGGTCGGGAATCCGCGCGCACAGATACCAGACCCCCGCCTTCAGTACGAGCCCGTAGGGCTCCAGCTCCCGCTCGACCTCCTCCGCCCCCTTGCGATAGCGGGCGGTGACCCGCCGGTCGTCCCACACCGCGTCGGCGATCGCGGGCAGCAACTCGGGAGTCTTCGGCTCGCTCCACCAGTTCGGGGCGTCCAGATGGAAGCGCTGGGACGCCGTCTTCGAGGCGTCCCGGAGCGAGGGGAGCAGTGCCGCGGAAACCTTCAGACGGGCGGCCGAGGCGGCGTCCTCCAGACCCATCTCGCGCAGCGCCCCGGGCACACCGGACAGGAACAGCGCCTCCGCCTCACCCCGCGCCAGCCCGGTCAGCCGGGTCCGGTACCCGCCGATCAGCCGGTAGCCCCCGGCCCGTCCCCGGTCCGCGTACACCGGAACCCCGGCCTCCGACAGCGCCTGCGCATCCCGGGTGATCGTCCGCTCGGACACCTCCAGCTCCCGCGCCAGCTCGGCGGCGGTCATGGAGGGCCGGGACTGGAGGAGCAGGACCATCTTGATGAGGCGGGCGGCACGCATACAGCCCATGATGCAACGAGGCCCCCGCCGAAGCGGGGGCCCCATCACACAACCACCACAGACCTACAGGCCGTACTTCTCGCGCGCTTCCTTCACCGCCGTCGCCTTGACCTCGCCGCGCCTGGCGAGCTGGGCCAGGGCCGCGACCACGATGGACTCGGCGTCGACGCCGAAGTGGCGACGGGCCCCCTCGCGGGTGTCCGAGAGGCCGAAGCCGTCGGCACCGAGCGACGAGTAGTCCTGCTCGACCCACTGCGCGATCTGGTCCGGGACCTGGCGCATGTAGTCGGAGACCGCCAGCACCGGGCCCTCGGCGCCGTGCAGCGTCTGACGGACGTACGGCACCCGCTCCTCGCCGCGCAGAAGAGCCGCGTCGGCCTCCAGCGCGTCGCGGCGCAGCTCGGTCCAGGAGGTCGCGGACCACACGTCGGCGGCCACACCCCACTCCTCGGCCAGCAGCTTCTGCGCCTTGAGGGCCCAGTGGATCGCCGTGCCGGAGCTCAGCAGCTGGATGCGCGGGGCGTTCGCCGCGGCCACGTCGAGGCCCGCCGACTCCGCCGTGTTGAAGCGGTACAGGCCCTTGACGATGCCCTCGTCGATGCCGGGCCCGGAGGGCTTGGCCGGCTGGGGCATGGGCTCGTTGTAGACCGTGAGGTAGTAGAAGACGTTCGGGTCCTCGCCCGGGGCCGCCTCGCCGTACATCCGGCGCAGACCGTCCTTGACGATCGCCGCGACCTCGTACGCGAACGCCGGGTCGTACGTCAGGGAGGCCGGGTTCGTCGCCGCGATCACCGGCGAGTGACCGTCCGCGTGCTGCAGACCCTCGCCCGTCAGTGTCGTACGGCCCGCCGTCGCACCCACCAGGAAGCCGCGGCCCAGCTGGTCGCCGAGCTGCCACATCTGGTCGGCCGTGCGCTGCCAGCCGAACATCGAGTAGAAGATGTAGAACGGGATCATCGCTTCGCCGTGCGTGGAGTACGCGGTGGACGCGGCGATGAAGTCGGCCATCGAACCGGCCTCGGTGATCCCCTCGTTGAGGATCTGGCCGTTCTTGGCCTCCTTGTAGTACATCAGCTGGTCACGGTCGACCGGCTCGTACGTCTGGCCCTTGGGGGAGTAGATGCCCAGGGACGGGAAGAGGCTCTCCATGCCGAAGGTGCGCGCCTCGTCGGGGACGATCGGCACCCAGCGCCTGCCCGTCTCCTTGTCGCGGACCAGGTCCTTGATCAGGCGGACGAAGGCCATGGTGGTGGCCACGTTCTGGGAGCCGGAGCCCTTGTCGAAGGAGGCGAAGGCCTTCTCGGCGGGGGCCGGCAGCGGGGCGAGCGCGTGCGTACGACGGGCCGGGGCGGGACCGCCGAGAGCGGCGCGGCGCTCCTGGAGGTAGCGGACCTCGGGGGAGTCGGAGCCCGGGTGGCCGTAGGGGACCACGCCGTCGACGAACGCGCTGTCCGAGATCGGCAGCTCCAGCAGGTCGCGCATCGTCTTGAACTCGTCCACCGAGAGCTTCTTCATCTGGTGGTTGGCGTTCTTCGACGCGAAGCCCTCGCCGAGCGTGTGGCCCTTGACGGTCTGGGCCAGGATGACGGTCGGCGCGCCCTTGAACTCCACCGCCGCCTTGTAGGCCGCGTAGACCTTGCGCGCCTCGTGGCCACCGCGGGAGAGGTGGAAGCACTCGAGGATCTTGTCGTCGCTCAGCAGCTTCGCCATCTCGGCGAGCGCCGGGTCCTTGCCGAAGAAGTCCTCGCGGATGTAGGCCGCGCCACGGGTCTGGTACGTCTGGACCTGCGCGTCCGGTACCTCGCGGAGCCGTCGTACGAGCGCACCCGTGGTGTCGAGCTGGAACAGCTCGTCCCAGGCCGTGCCCCACAGCGTCTTGATGACGTTCCAGCCGGCGCCGCGGAACTGGGCCTCCAGCTCCTGCACGATCTTGAAGTTCGCGCGGACCGGGCCGTCGAGGCGCTGGAGGTTGCAGTTGATGACGAAGGTGAGGTTGTCGAGACCCTCACGGCTCGCGAGTGCGAGTGCCGCCGTCGACTCGGGCTCGTCCATCTCGCCGTCGCCGAGGAAGGCCCAGACGTGGGAGGCGGAGACGTCCTTGATGCCGCGGTTGGTCAGGTAGCGGTTGAAGCGCGCCTGATAGATCGCGGAGAGCGGGCCCAGCCCCATGGAGACGGTCGGGAACTCCCACAGCCAGGGCAGCCGGCGCGGGTGCGGGTAGGACGGCAGACCGTTGCCCCCCGACTCCCGGCGGAAGTTGTCGAGCTGGTCCTCGTTCAGCCGGCCGTCGAGGAAGGCGCGGGCGTAGATGCCGGGAGAGGCGTGGCCCTGGATGTAGAGCTGGTCGCCGGAACCGTCGGCTTCCTTGCCCTTGAAGAAGTGGTTGAAGCCGGTCTCGTAGAGCCAGGCCGCGGAGGCGAAGGTGGCGATGTGGCCGCCGACGCCGTATTTGGAGCCACGGGTGACCATCGCGGCCGCGTTCCAGCGGTTCCACGCGGTGATCTTCCGCTCGATCTCCTCGTCACCGGGCGCCGAGGGCTCGGTGCCGGTGGGGATGGTGTTGACGTAGTCCGTCTCGAGCAGCTTGGGCAGCGCGATGCCGTTGCCCTCCGCGCGCTCCAGCGTGCGGCGCATCAGGTACGCGGCACGGTGCGGGCCGGCAGCCTTGGCGACCGCGTCCAGTGAGGCCTGCCATTCGGCGGTCTCCTCGGGGTCACGGTCCGGGAGCTGGTCGAGCTCGCTCGGCTGGATGGCGTTGGGGTCGGTCATGTCGCCGCCTTCCTCAGTCGAAGGGGGTTCCCTCATCGGTAAGGGTTCGGGGGTGTGCCCTAGGTCTTTGGCAGGACAGGGCTCAAGCCTCGGTGAAGGCCAGTCAGCCTCGGTAGAGGCCCGTCGGCGACTTTAACTCCCTGATCGATGATCGATCAAAGGGTTGAAGGGCAAAACCTCTCGATTGCGAGAAAGTAGGCACGGGGTGCCTCGGACGGAGACACCGGGTGCCGTGTTTTCTGGCGGTTTTCGCAGGTGGGGGTACGTATGAGCGGGGTCCCGCTCAGGGCTCGTGGCGCGGTGCGCAGCCCAGGACGTGGGCCTTGACGAGTTCGGCGATACGGGGATCCCGGCGCCGGAACGCCTGCACGAGCTCCTCGTGCTCCTCCGCGTACGACTGCTGGACCGTGCCCAGCCAGCGGATCGACAGGGCCGTGAAGACCTCGATGCCGAGCCCCTCCCAGGTGTGCAGGAGGACGGAGTTGCCGGCCGCGCGGACCATCTCCCGGTGGAAGCCCACCGTGTGCCGCACCTGTCCCGTGCCGTCGGACGCGCGGTCGGCCTCGTAGAGCGCGGCGACATGCGGCTCGAGCGCCGAGCAGTCCTGCGCCAGCCGCTCCGCCGCCAGCTCCGCCGCGATCGCCTCCAGACCGGCCCGGACCGGGTAGCTCTCCTCCAGGTCGGCCGCCGTCAGGTTCCGCACCCGCACGCCCTTGTTCGGCGCCGACTCGATCAGCCGCAGCGACTCCAGCTCGCGCAGCGCCTCCCGCACGGGGGTCTGACTGACCTCCAGCTCGGTGGCGATCCGTCGCTCCACGATCCGCTCGCCCGGCTTCCAGCGACCGCTGACGATCCCTTCCACGATGTGCTCGCGGATCTGTTCGCGCAGCGAGTGGACGACGGGCGCGGTCATGAGTGCTCCTTAGGGAGGGGCCGCCCATCGGCCCCGGGGGCGTTTGACGTTTAGACAATAAGGCCGCACGCGCTTTCCCGAGGGGCGCACGGGGGCGCTTTCATGCAGGTGAGACGAGACTTACACGCTCCACAGGGCGGCTCACCCTGTAAAGACCCGTACCGGGTACGGCCCGGAGCGGTCACCACCGTGTCACCACCGGAACCCTGTGAGCCCCCGCCCCGTCGCGGTCGGCGTGGGAGTGCCCGCCAGGGGCGCCCCCTGCACCAACCATCGGGGGATGGCATGAACGACCAAGGACGACGCGGAGCCCTCCGCTGGACGGCCGCGGCGGCCGTGATCGGCACGGTCCTGGGCGTGGCGGGCTGCCAGCAGACGTCCACCCGGGCGGTGGCGAAGCCCCAGGCCTCGGAAGCGATCACCGGCAAGGCGGCCTCCGGTTCCTCCGGTGGCGCCTGCGTCTTCATCAAGCCCGACGGCGCCCAGAAGTTCGGCCACGTCGGCTGGGGCTTCCGCGTCGCGGGGACCAACCGCTGGGTGTACGGCGCGGTGGAGAACCCGAGCGGCAAGCTGTACACGCCTCCCGGCGGCAACATCGGTGCGTGGCACGCGGAAGGGTCGTACGACCGCATGCTCAGCGAGATGTCCCGCGACGCCCACTACCCCGGCAACTCCGAGCACCCGTACAGCCGTTACCGCTGCACGAAGTCCTCGACGCACGACACGAACGCCGCCCGCGCGATGATCCGCACGGTCGAGTCCCGCGGCTTCCTCGTCGGCCTCGACCCGAAGACCGGTGAGCTCACCTCCCGGGACTGCCTGGACGCGACGTACGACGTCCTGAAGGCGTACCGCACGAAGGGACTCACACGCGCCGACAAGCTGTCCGTCCCGAACGTGTGGGTCGAGCTGCTGTGGGGCTGGTCGGACAAGCGGCTGACGCCCCGGTGACACGACGGTGCCCCGTCCGGAAAGCTCCGGGCGGGGCACCGTACAGGCACTGCTTCCTGAGACCTACAGGCCGAGCTCGACCTCGAACTCGCCCGCCTCCAGGATCGCCTTGACCGCGGTCAGGTAGCGGGCCGCGTCGGCGCCGTCCACCAGACGGTGGTCGTAGGAGAGGGTCAGGTAGGTCATGTCGCGGACGGCGATGACCGTACCCTCTTCGGTCTCCAGGACGGCCGGGCGCTTGACGGTGGCGCCGATGCCGAGGATCGCGACCTGGCCCGGCGGCACGATGATCGTGTCGAAGAGCGCACCGCGCGAACCGGTGTTGGAGATGGTGAAGGTCGCGCCGGACAGCTCGTCGGGCGTGATCTTGTTGGCGCGGACCTTGCCGGCCAGCTCTGCCGTGGCCTTCGCGATGCCGGCGATGTTGAGGTCGCCCGCGTGCTTGATGACCGGGGTCATCAGGCCCTTCTCGGAGTCCACCGCGATACCGATGTTCTCGGTGTCGAAGTAGGTGATCGTGCCTTCGCCCTCGTTGATCTTGGCGTTGATGGGCGCGTGCGCCTTCAGCGCCTGGGCCGCGGCCTTGACGAAGAACGGCATCGGGGAGAGCTTGACGCCCTCACGGGCGGCGAAGGAGTCCTTCGCCCGGCCGCGGAGCTTCATCAGACGCGTGACGTCGACCTCGACGACCGAGGAGAGCTGCGCCTGCTCGTGCAGCGCCTTGACCATGTTGTCGCCGATGACCTTGCGGATGCGCGGCATCTTGACGGTCTGGCCACGGAGCGGCGAGGCCTCCAGCGTCGGCGCCTTCTTGGCGGCGGAGGCGGCCGGGGCGGCAGCGGCGGGAGCCGGAGCAGCGGCGGCGGCCTTCGCGGCCTCGGCGGCGGCGATGACGTCCTGCTTGCGGATACGACCGCCGACGCCGGTGCCCTTGACGGCGGCCAGGTCGACACCGTTCTCGGCGGCGAGCTTGCGCACCAGCGGGGTCACGTAGGCGCCGTCGTCACCCGCGGTGGCGGCGGGCGCGGCCGGAGCGGCGGCGACCGGAGCCGGAGCGGCCGGCGCGGGGGCCACGGGGGCCGGAGCCGGGGCAGCGGCGACCGGGGCCGGCGGAGCCACGGGCGCGGCGGGGGCCGGAGCCGGGGCCGGCGGGGCCACGGGGGCCGGAGCCGGGGCAGCGGCGGTCGGGGTCGGGGCCGGAGCGGCGGGAGCCGGGGCAGCGGCCGGAGCCGCACCCGGGGCACCGATGACGGCCAGCTTGGCGCCGACCTCAGCGGTCTCGTCCTCGCCGACCGTGATCTCCAGCAGCACACCCGAGGTGGGCGCCGGGATCTCGGTGTCGACCTTGTCCGTGGAGACCTCGAGCAGCGGCTCGTCGGCCTCGACGGAGTCGCCGACCGACTTCAGCCAGCGGGTGACGGTGCCCTCGGTGACGGACTCGCCGAGCGCGGGCAGGACGACGTCCGTGCCCTCGGCGGAGCCGCCGCCGGTGGCGGCCTCGGCGGTGGGAGCGGGCGCCGGAGCGGCCTGCTCGGTGGAGGGGGCCGCGGCGGCCGGCTCCGGAGCCGCGGCGGGCTCGGGCTCGGCGGCGGGGGCCGGGGCGGCAGCGGGCGCGCCCGAGCCGTCGTCGATGACGGCCAGTTCGGCGCCGACCTCGACCGTCTCGTCCTCGGCGACCTTGATGGAGGCCAGGATGCCGGCGGCGGGGGAGGGGATCTCGGTGTCGACCTTGTCGGTCGAGACCTCGAGCAGCGGCTCGTCGGCCTCTACTCGCTCACCCTCGGCCTTCAGCCAGCGGGTGACAGTGCCCTCGGTGACGCTCTCGCCGAGCGCCGGAAGGGTTACGGAAACCGCCATGGTTTCGGTTGCTCCTTACGAATTGCGGAAGTCTGTGTCGTCGCGAAGTCGCTTCGTCGACCGAGGGTCAGTCGTGAGCGTGCAGCGGCTTGCCGGCCAGTGCCAGGTGGGCCTCGCCCAGCGCCTCGTTCTGCGTCGGGTGGGCGTGGATGAGCTGGGCGACCTCGGCCGGCAGCGCCTCCCAGTTGTAGATCAGCTGGGCTTCGCCGACCTGCTCGCCCATGCGGTCGCCGACCATGTGGACGCCGACCACGGCACCGTCCTTCACCTGGACGAGCTTGATCTCGCCCGCGGTGTTCAGGATCTTGCTCTTGCCGTTGCCCGCCAGGTTGTACTTCAGAGCGACGACCTTGTCCGCACCGTAGATCTCCTTGGCCTTGGCCTCGGTGATACCGACGGAGGCGACCTCCGGGTGGCAGTAGGTCACGCGGGGGACACCGTCGTAGTCGATCGGGACGGCCTTGAGACCGGCCAGACGCTCCGCCACCAGGATGCCCTCGGCGAAGCCGACGTGCGCGAGCTGGAGGGTCGGGACCAGGTCGCCGACGGCGGAGATGGTGGGGACGTTCGTCCGCATGTACTCGTCGACCAGGACATAGCCGCGGTCCATCGCGACGCCCTGCTCCTCGTAACCGAGACCGGCGGAGACCGGGCCACGGCCGACGGCGACGAGCAGGAGCTCGGCCTCGAACTCCTTGCCGTCGGCGAGGGTGACCTTGACGCCGTCGGCGGTGTACTCGGCCTTCGAGAAGAAGATGCCCAGGTTGAACTTGATGCCGCGCTTGCGGAACGCGCGCTCAAGAAGCTTGGAGGAGTTCTCGTCCTCGAGCGGGGCGAGGTGCTTGAGACCCTCGATGATCGTGATGTCGGTGCCGAAGGACTTCCAGGCGGAGGCGAACTCGACGCCGATGACACCGCCGCCGAGGACGATGGCCGACTTCGGCACGCGGTCCAGGACGAGGGCGTGGTCCGAGGAGATGATGCGGTTGCCGTCGATCTCCAGGCCCGGCAGCGACTTCGGCACGGAGCCGGTCGCGAGGAGGACGTGGCGGCCCTGGATGCGCTGGCCGTTCACGTCGACCGAGGTGGGGGAGGACAGCCGGCCCTCACCCTCGATGTACGTCACCTTGCGGGAGGCGACCAGACCCTGCAGGCCCTTGTAGAGCCCGGAGATCACGCCGTCCTTGTACTTGTGGACCCCGGCGATGTCGATGCCCTCGAAGGTGGCCTTCACGCCGAACTGCTCGCTCTCGCGGGCCTGGTCGGCGATCTCGCCCGCGTGCAGCAGGGCCTTGGTGGGGATGCACCCTCGGTGCAGGCAGGTACCGCCGACCTTGTCCTTCTCGATCAGGGCGACGTCAAGCCCCAGCTGCGCCCCGCGCAGGGCCGCGGCGTAACCGCCACTACCACCGCCGAGGATCACTAGGTCGAAAACGGTGCTGGCGTCGTTCGCCACGTCACGTCCTCCATGCATGTGCGCCGTACGCCGGTCTCCTGTGACCGCGCGGCGGCTGGTGTCCGGCCGCTCTTTCTTCGGCCCTGTGGTGGGGGCCCTGTCCTGCCGAGTGCCATCTTCGCACTTGTCGGAGGAGAACGAGACGCCGGGCCGGGGTGTGAGACACCACACGCTCACATGTGAGCAGGGGATCAGACCTCACATGCAGGCAGGCGGCACGGTGAGACACCCAAGGGGCGCGGGGAACTGCGCGACCAGCCACAACCGGTCCGCAGTCGCCCACGCCCCGAAGGCCCCGAGCCCTTAGGCGAACGTCAGCCCAGGTCACCCGCGGCCGTAAGCTCCGCCAGCCGCACCAGCGTCCGCACCGCCGTACCCGTGCCCCCCTTGGGCGTGTACCCGAACGGCCCACCCTCGTTGAACGCGGGACCCGCGATGTCCAGGTGCGCCCAGGTGATGCCCTCACCCACGAACTCCCGCAGGAAGAGCCCCGCGACCAGCCCGCCACCCATGCGCTCACCCATGTTCGCGAGATCCGCGGTCGGGGAGTCCATCCCCTTGCGGAGGTGCTCCGGCAGCGGCATCGGCCAGGAAGGCTCACCCACCTCGGCCGCGGCCTCGTACACCGCGGAGCGGAACGCGTCGTCGTTCGCCATGATCCCGAACGTCCGGTTGCCCAGCGCCAGCATCATCGCGCCGGTCAGCGTCGCCACGTCGACGATCGCGTCCGGCTTCTCCGCGGAGGCGGCCCACAGCGCGTCCGCGAGGACCAGCCGGCCCTCGGCGTCGGTGTTGAGCACCTCGACGGTCTTGCCGCTGTACATCCGCAGCACGTCACCCGGCCGCACCGCGGAACCCGACGGCATGTTCTCGGCGAGCGCCAGCCACGCGGTGACGTTCACTTCCAGACCGAGCCGCGCGACGGCCACGATGGCGGCGAAGACGGCGGCCGCACCGCTCATGTCGCACTTCATCGTCTCGTTGTGACCGGCCGGCTTCAGCGAGATGCCGCCCGAGTCGTACGTGATGCCCTTGCCGACGAGCGCGAGGTGCTTCTTCGCCTTGGCGGAGGTGTACGACAGCTTCACCAGCCGGGGCGCCGCCGCCGAACCGCCGCCGACGCCCAGGATGCCGCCGTAGCCGCCCTTGAGCAGTGCCTTCTCGTCGAGCACCTGCACCTTGATGCCGTGCTCCTTGGCCGCGGCCTGGGCGACGGCCGCGAAGGCCTCCGGGTACAGGTCGTTCGGCGGGGTGTTGACGAGGTCACGGGCGCGGTTGAGCTCCTCGGTGACCGCGAGGGCACGCTCCACGGCCGCCTTGTACGCCTTGTCGCGCGGCTTGCCGCCGAGGAGGGCGACCTCGGCGAGGGGCGCCTTGCCGTTCTTCGGGTCCTTGGCGTTCTCCTTGTAGGCGTCGAAGGAGTACGCGCCGAGGAGGGCGCCCTCGGCGACCGCGCCGGCGTCGGCGGCGTCCGTCAGCGGCAGCGCGAAGGCGGCCTTCTTGGCGCCGGTCAGCACGCGGGCGGCGGCGCCGGCGGCCCGACGGAGCGCCTCGGAGTCGAGGGAGGAGTCCTTCTCGGGCTCCGGGCCGAGCCCCACCGCCACCACGAGGGGAGTCTTGAAGCCGGACGGCGCCGGCAGCTTCGTCACCTCGCCCTCGGCGCCGGAGGCACCGAGGGTCTCCAGGACGCCGGCGAGGCTGCCGTCGTAGGCCTTGTCCACAGCTTCGGCGCCCGGGGCGACGACCGGGCCCTTCGCGCCCTTGGCGACACCGATCACGATCGCGTCGGCCCGCAGGCCGGGCGCCGCGGCGGTGCTGAGAGTGAGAGCAGTCACGGTGGTGAAATCTCGCTTCCGATGTGAAGTTCAGTTGGTCGAATGTGGGTGGGTCGACCGGGCCCGACAGCCGACCCTAGAACCGTGTCCGGGGGCGGCATCGACCGGGGCCTTCACCCCGTCGATGAACACCCGGAACGAGCCTACGCGCGTATGGCTGGTTCGCTCATTCCTACGGGCGTTCACCTGTGAGTGGCGTCATGGCCACTTCTCAATCCTTACTCCCGGTGACCTCAGTCACACTCCTCGTGTTCCGGTGAGCACCTCGCTCGCCGCTTTGCATGATTTCCACTGATCCTCCTTGGATTTACCACAAGGGGATCTTCTGGGGGAGGACACACACAATGGCGCAGAGTGCGCTCAGATGGAGAGGCGCGGCCGCAGCCCTGACCACCGCCGGGCTACTGGCGTTGGGGCTCGGAGCACCAGGTGCGTCGGCAGCGGTGACGCCGCGCATCGATCTCAAAGTACTGGTCGTGGACAACGGCGACAGCCCCGTCCAGGCCATCACCGCCCAGCTGAAGAGCACAGGCGTTCCGTACACCACCATCAACCTGAACGACGCGAACCGCCCCGCCATCACGGCCGCGTTCCTCAGCGACACGGTCAACGGCACGCCCCGGGCCAGGTACCAGGGCGTCGTCCTGCCCAACGAGGCCCCGTTCGGCGCCGGTTCGGCCGAACAGACCGCGCTGGAGACGTACGAGAAGACGTACGGCATCCCGCAGGTCGACGCCTACACCTGGGCGCACCCGGGCGTCGGCCTGGAGTACAGCAGCTACTCCGGCTCGCTGGACGGCCAGGACGCGGGCATCACGGCCGCCGGCAGGTCGGGGTACTTCGGATACCTCGACGGTGCCCTCACCTTCGAGGACAACTCCCCGTCGGTGATGGAGAGTTACGGCTACGTGGCCACCCCCGGGGCGGGCTTCACCAGCTATGTCGACACCGCCGTGCCCGGTGGTACGGGCCGCGGCAGCCTCGTCGGCGAGTACGTCCACGACGGGCGCCGCGAACTCGTCGTGACCTTCGCGTACAACCAGTACCAGCAGCAGTTCCGGGTGCTCGCCCGCGGCATCGTCGAGTGGCTGACCCAAGGAGTGCACCTGGGACAGGCGCGCAACTACTTCGCCGTGCACGTCGACGACGTCTTCGCCCCCGACAGCCGCTGGGACACCGAACACAACTGCACCCCCGGCGACTTCGACTGCGCGGGCGGTGACGGCACGGGAACCACGCCGATCCGGATGACCGCCGCCGACGCGGTCCGCGCCGCCCAGTGGCAGCAGGAGCAGGGCTTCACGCTCGACATGGTCTACAACGCCGGTTCCGGCGAGGAGTGGAAGACCGAGAACGGCGGCACGGACGCCTTCGCCACCCAGCTGCTCGCCGACAAGGCCAAGTACCGCTGGATCAACCACACGTACACGCACAAGTTCCTCGGCTGCGTCCAGGACACCTCCACGGTGCCGTGGAGCTGCGCGAAGAACGCCAGCGGCACGACCCAGTACATGAGCCGGGCCGACATCTCCGCGGAGATCCGCAACAACTACAACTGGGGCGTCACCAAGGGCCTTCCGCTGACCCGCGCCGAGCTGGTCACCGGCGAGCACTCGGGCCTGAAGACGCTGCCGCAGCAGCCGAACGACAACCCGAACCTCGCCGGCGCCCTCGCCGACAACGGCATCAAGTGGACCGCCTCCGACAACTCCCGTGAACCCGACCAGCGTTCGGTCGGCAGCGGCGCCCTGACCGTGCCCCGCTACCCGATGAACGTGTACTACAACGTCGGTACGAACGCCGAGATGGTCGACGAGTACAACTGGATCTACGCCTCGGCGGCCGACGGCGGCAGCGGCATCTGCGAGAACAACCCGTCCTCCACCTGCCTGGCCGAGCCGCTCGACCCGGCCACGGGCTACACGTCGTACATCGTCCCCCAGGAGGCCCGCACCGCCCTCGGACACGCCATCAGCAACGACCCGCGTCCGCACTACGCCCACCAGTCCAACCTGGCCGAGGACCGGACCCTCTACCCGGTCATGAACAAGGTCCTCGCGGACTACCGGGCGCTCTTCGCCGACAACACCCCGGTCCAGAACCTCGCCCAGGCCGCCATCGGCACCGAACTCCAGCGCCGCGCCACCTGGCAGGCCGCGCTGGCCTCCGGCAAGGTCACGGCATACCGGGTCGGCACGACGGTCACGATCACGGCACCGAACGGGACCCAGATCCCGGTGACCGTGCCGGAGGGGGCAAAGAAGCAACTCCTCCTCGGCACCAGCGCGTTCGGAACCCCGTACGCGGGGCGGCGCTCGGCGTGGACCACGCCGGAGGTGCTTCAGTCGGCAGTGACTCTGAAACTGCCCTAGCTTCTGGAGCCGCCTCAGCTGGGGCGCCCCTTCAGGGGCGCGGGGAACTGCGCGACCAGCCACGACGAACCCGCAGTCGCGCAGTTCCCCCCACAGATTCCGCAAACAGGGGGGAACCGCGCGGCGATGCGTTCGGGCCGTCACGTCACCATGCTCACCGAAGGCACCTATCCACATGTCCACGGCGGCGTCAGCACCTGGTGCGACCAGCTCGTCAAGGGCATGCCGGAGGTCGACTTCCACATCCTCTCGCTCACCGGAAGCGGCCGCGAACCCGTGACCTGGGAGCTGCCGCCCAACGTCTACCGCCACACCTCCGTGCCGACCTGGGGTCCACGCCCCGGCCGCAAACACGCCCCGTACGGCAGGGCGCGGCGCCGTTTCATCGACTCCTACGAGCGTTTCCTGCTCTCCTTCCTCGACCCCGAGGCCCACTGCGACTTCGGCGAGGCCCTGTACGAGCTGGCCGAACTCGCCCGCGACGGACGTCTGTCGGCCGCACTGCGCACGGAGTCGGCACTGCGTTCGCTGATGTGGATATGGACGATGCCGCACCTGGCGACGGCCGAGGCCCGTCCCACGGTCCACGACGCGCTCACCGCGACGGACCTGCTGGAACACGCTCTGCGCCCCCTGGGCGTCCGCGTCCCCGAGGACTCGGTGGCACACGCGGTGAGCAGCGGTCTGGCCACGCTGCCCGCCCTCGCCGCCCATCAACTGGACGGCGTACCGTTCCTCCTCACCGAGCACGGCATCTATCTGCGCGAGCGCTACCTCGGCTACCGCTCGGACGCTCAACGCTGGCCCGTGAAGGCGTTCATGCTCGGCTTCTACCGCGAGCTCAACTCCCTGGGCTACAGGGCCGCCGACCTCATCACCCCGTGCAACCAGTACAACCGCCGCTGGGAGGAGCGCGGCGGCGCCGACGCCGACAAGATCCGCACGGTCTACAACGGCGTCGACCCCGCCGCCTTCCCGCACGCGGGACCCGAACCCGAGGTCCCGACCCTCACCTGGTGCGGCCGCGTCGACCCCATCAAGGACCTGGAGACCCTGATCCGCTCCTACGCCATGGTCCGCGCCGAGATGCCGGAGACCAGGCTCAGACTCTTCGGCCCGGTCCCGCCCGGCGGTGAGGAGTACAAGACCCGGCTGGAGAAGCTCGCCGCCGAACTCGGCGTCACCGACGGCCTCACCTTCGAGGGCCGTATCAGCGAGGTCTGGCGGGCCTACGCGGCCGGCCACGTGGTCATGCTCTCCTCCATCTCCGAGGGCTTCCCGTTCTCCATCATCGAGGCCATGTCCTGCGGCCGTACGACGGTGTCGACGGACGTCGGGGGAGTGAGCGAGGCGGTAGGCGACACAGGTCTGGTGGTGCCCCCGCGTGAGCCGGAGAAGCTGGCGGCAGCGGCCCTGACCCTGCTCAGGGACGACGAACGGCGGCTGAAACTGGGCGAGTTGTCACGGCAGAGAGTGATCGACCGCTTCACGCTGCGCCGCTCCGTGGACAATTTCCGGACGATCTACCAGGAGCTCGCCGGTATGCCCGAGGTGTACGAGCCCACGCTCGAGACCGTCGCCGACTGGACCCTCGAACTGCGCGACCCCTGGTACGCCGCGGTCGCGACGGACGGGACCGGCTGGTGAGCGGATCCGTCTGGCTGCCCCCGGGTGCCCGCCCGGACACGCTGCCCAGCATCCCCAGGCAGCGCACCCCCAGCTGGGCCCGACCCGACCCCCTCGACGAACTCGCCGAGCGCCTCGACGACTTCGTCGCCGCGGCCGTCCACCCCGACGAGATAGCCGCGCTCCTGGAGTCCGACGGCATGTCGGACGACCAGATACGCGAGCGGTACGGCCTGAAGAACTCCTTCGCCCTCGCCGAGGAGCTCTACGAACGCGTCGAGCGCCGCTACCCCGAACCGGAAGGCCCGGTCCACGACCCGTGGCAGGTAGGCCTGTTGGGCTGCCTCCTGCGGGGAGTCGTCTTCGCCCTCCCCGGCTTCGGCTACGTACTGGGCGCCCCGCTGATGGCCGGCCCCAGAGACCTCGGCCTCCCGGCAGGAACGGTCCCCCTTCTCGCCGGCGCCCTGGTCGGCTGGACCTGGAACCAGGGCCTCGCGCACCGGGCGTACTCCTGGCTGGGCCTGGGAGACCGCACGGCGGCAAAACGCAGCCTGCTGCTGGGGGCGCCGGTGGGCGTGGTGCTGGGCGCCCTGGTCGCCCTCCTGGTCGCGGGCACGGGCGATATGACGGGGGTGGCCTTCGCCGCCGGACAGTCCCTGTACCTGGGTGCGTCGACGGTCCTGCTGGTCCTGGGCCGCGAACGCGCGTTGCTGCTGGCCCTGTTGCCGATGGCGGCGGGCGCGGGCCTGGCCTTGGTGCACCCCATGCCGGACGCGGCGAGAATCGTCCTGCTGCTGAGCTCCCTGGCGGCGGTGGCGATCCTGGGCCTACGGGAAGTCGCACCCAGGGGCGACGAACCACAAGGCACCAGCAGCCGACGAACGACAATGGGCCCCCAACTCTTCTCCTCCCTCCCCTACGCCCTGTTCGGTCTGGGCAGCGGCGTCCTCGTCCTCTACGCGGCCCTGGGTGACGCCCTCGCCGCCGTAGCCCTCACCCTCAGCATGGGCCCCGCCGAATGGGTCCTCCACCGCTTCCGCAGCGGCAGCCTCGCCGGTCTGCGCAACACCAGCACCGCAAGGGCCTTCTGGCGCACGACGGCCACCACGCTCGTGGAATGCCTGACCGTCTACCTGGTCACCCTCCTGGCCCTCAGCCTCGCCATGTCCGCGCTCTGGCCGCACGCTCCCGACGCGACCGGCGTCCGCCTGGCAGGCCTGCTCCTGCTGGGCATGGTGATGTGGACCGGCCTGCTGCTCCAGTCCTTCGGCGCGATCCTCAGCGCGACGACGGTCTGCTGCGCAGCGGCCCTGACCCAGACGCTCGCGCTGCTGACCCGCACGGGCGACCCGTACTGGGTCGGCCTGACCGTCTACGGCACGGCGGCCGCGGCCCAGGCCGCCCTCGTCTGCGCCCTGTTGGGGAGAGCGACGGCCCACCGATGAGCACTCTTCTGATCCCGTACTACGAGCACCCGTCCGTCCGCCCCGCCGAATGGGACGTGATCATCGCGGCCGCACCCCGCCTCTACGGCGTCGTCCTCAACCCGGCCAGTGGCCCCGGCGAGGCCCCCGACGAGGCCTTCGCCGAGGTCGCCGCGCGGCTGCGGGCCGCAGGCACACGGGTGTTGGGCTACGCCGACACGGACTACGCCCGCAGAGCGCCCGCCGACGTGGTCCGTGACCTCACACGCCACCGCGACTGGTACGGCACGGACGGTGCCTTCCTGGACCAAGTCACCTCGGGCCCGGAGGAGTTCGCGTACTACCGGCGGCTCGCCACCGCCGTCCGAGGCACCCTCGTCCTGAACCACGGCACCACACCGCACCCCTCCTACGCCCGCATCGCCGACGTCCTCGTCACCTTCGAGGGCACCTGGTCGACGTACCGCCGACAGCCCCCGCGACCCTGGCACGGCGGCACGGACGTACGGCTGTGCCACCTGGTGTACGGCGTCCCGGACGGCGTCGATCCGGCGGCGGAGGGGGCGGACCTGTACTGCGCGGTCCCCGGGGTGGGAGATCATCCTTGGGGTACGTTGCCCCACACCCTGGAGCCCGCTCGGTGAGACGCGTTTTCTGGCTGGTCCCCCTGTTTCTGCTGGCCGCCTGCACGACGACCCCGGACGCGAAACCGGGCCCCCGCTGGCAGCCGGCCCCCGGCCTCGACTGGCAGTGGCAGCTCAGCGGCCGGACGGTCGACACCTCCGTCGACGTCCCGGTCTACGACATCGACGGCTTCGACCAGTCCGGATCCACCGTCACCGCGTTGCACCGCAAGGGCCGCAAGGTGATCTGCTACCTCTCCACCGGCGCCTGGGAGGACTGGCGCCCCGACGCGCAGAAGTTCCCCAAGTCGGTCATCGGCCGCGGTAACGGCTGGGAGGGCGAGAAGTGGCTCGACATCCGCGAGACGGATGTCCTGGAGCCGTTGATGGCGGACCGCATGGACATGTGCCGCGAGAAGGGGTTCGACGCGGTGGAGCCCGACAACATGGACGGCTACAAGAACCGCACCGGCTTTCCCCTGAAGGCCGCCGACCAGCTCCGCTACAACCGTCTCATCGCGAAACTCGCCCACGACCGGGGCATGTCGGTGGGCTTGAAGAACGACCTGGACCAAATCCCCGAACTGGTCGACGACTTCGACTTCGCGGTCAACGAACAGTGCGCCCAGTACGACGAGTGCGAGGCCAACACGCCGTTCATCGAGGCGAAGAAGGCGGTCTTCCATGTGGAGTACGAACTGCCGACGGGCAAGTTCTGCGCGGAGTCACGGAAGCTGAAGCTGAGTTCGATGCTGAAGAAGTACGAGCTGGGGGTCTGGCGCCGGCCATGCTGAGCGCCCCGACAGGGGCGCGGGGCTGTATCGAATTTGCGGCTACCGCCGCGTGGGCGCGACCAGCCACGACGGACCCGCACTCAGCCACCCAGCGAAAGCACCACGAGCGCGGTCGTGGCCGCAGTCTCCGCAAGCCCTCCGAAGACATCCCCGGTCACCCCGCCGAAGCGCCGCGTGCAGTGCCGTAGCAGGAGTTCGGCAACGCCAGCGGCGACGACGACCGCGAGCGCCGTACGGACGATGTCGTACGGCCCGAAGAACGCCCCCGCACCTGCTGCCGCCAGGGTCACGGCAACGGCGACGATCGCCGCACCCCGTACCGGGACCACCCCGGCCACGGCCGCTCCCAAGCCCTCGGGCCGTGCCGCCGGCACCCCGCGGCGCGCCGCCAGCGTCAGCACCAGCCGGGCCGCCGTGGCCGACACGACCGCGGCCACCACACCCCGCGCCCACGACTCGCCGTACGCCTGCGCCAGCGCCGCCACCTGCGCGAGCAGCACGAAGCCGAGGGTGATGACCCCGAACGGCCCGATGTCCGACTGTTTCATGATCTTCAGCGCGTCCTCGGCCGGCTTACCGCTGCCGAGCCCGTCCGCGGTGTCGGCGAGCCCGTCGAGGTGGAGCCCCCGAGTGAGAGCGGCGGGCACGGCGGCGGTGGCGACGGCGGCGAGCAGCGGTCCCGAACCCAGGGCCAGCAGCAGGAGACCCAGCGCGGCGGCCACCGCCCCCACCACCACCCCCGCCAGCGGAGCGCACAGCATGCCCCCGCGCGCGGCGTCACGGTCCCAGCGGGTCACCTTGACCGGGAGCACGGTCAGGGTGCCGAAGGCGAAGCGGAGGCCGTCGGGCCAGGGGTTCGAAGAGGGCGCAGACACCGGAGGAGGTTATCCGGCGGTCAGGAAGTCGGCACGGCCCACCCTGGATAAAGTGCATATATGGGACATTGGCTCCAGCGGAACATCATCGAGCCGGGCAAACTGCCGCTGCTCCTCGCCCTCACCTCCTTCGTCGTCACCTTCCTGGTCACCCGGGTCATCACCCGGCTCATCCGCGCGGGCAAGGGTCCCTTCGGGAACGTCAGCTCCGGCGGGGTGCACATCCACCATGTGGTGCCCGGGGTCGCCCTGACCGTGGTCGGCGGCTTCGGTGCCGTGGGGAGTGGCCGGCACGGCTTCGGGGCGGCCGCGTGTGCGGTGATCTTCGGTGTCGGCGCGGGTCTCGTGCTGGACGAGTTCGCGCTGATCCTGCACCTGGACGACGTCTACTGGACGGAGGAGGGCCGCAAGAGCGTGGAGGTGGTCGTGCTGACCGCCGCCCTGGTGGGGCTGGTGCTGTCGGGATTCTCGCCGTTCGGCGTCAACGACCTGAGCCAGGACGAGCTCCAGGACCGGGCCAACGTGATCTCGACCGTGGTGGTCAACTTCCTGTTCGCCCTGGCCGTCCTGAGCAAGGGCAAGGCCCGTATGGCGATCTTCAGCGTCATCGTCCCGCTCGTCGGCCTGATCGGCTTCGTCCGCCTGGCCCGCCCGGGCTCACCCTGGGCCCGCCGCTTCTACCGCCGCCGCCCCCGCGCCCGCGCCAAGGCCACCCTGCGCGCCTACCACCACGACCGCCGCTGGTCGGGCCCGCGCCGCAGACTCGAGGACCTGATCGGCGGCAAGCCCGATCCCCAGGCCCTGCCGTGATGGCGCCCACGGTCCGACACCTGACACGCCCAGCCACCGGCGTGGATACCGTCCCAAGCGCTCGGCCACCGGCACCACTGTCCGCCGGACGACGCCCCCGCGGGCCGACACCTTGCCCCCCAGTCACCGGCATGGACAACCAGGGCGCCGTCCCAGGCACCCGCTCACCGACAAGGCCCGCTGCCGGGAGACGCTCCCTCGCCCCGCTCACCGGTACGGCCTGTCTGCCGGGCTGCGCCCTCGTGTCCGGCTCACGGACACGGCCGCTTGCGGGCGGCATCCCGCGTCCCGTCCACCGGCAAGGCCGTCTGCCGGGCTGCGCTCCCGTGCCCCGCTTCACGGACACGGCCGTCTGCGGGCGGTATTCAGCGTCCCGTCCACCGGCAAGGTCGTCTGCCGGGGTACGCCCCCGTGTCCCGCTCACCGACGCGGGCGCCGGCCGAGCGATGCCCGACGCGCGCAAGGTCACCGCAGCGCCACCCGGCCCGTGCGTCGCCGATGGTGCACCTCCGAGATCCCGCACAGGGCCAGGACCGCCGCGATCGCCGCCAGATGTTCCTTGCCCGCGAGGTTGTCCTTCAGCAGTACCTCGACCACCATCGCCGCGATCACCACACCTCCGGTGATGTACGCGCGATAGCGCCAGGCGAGGAACACCGCGAGGCCCACCACGGCCGCCGAGGGGCCGGTGTCGACGACCTGGGCGTCCGTGCCCGGGAGGCCGAGCGGGCTGTCGGGGCCCAGCCAGATGCCGAGGCGCGCGTAGAGCGTGCCGGCGAGGGTGGCGGCGTAGGCGATGACCAGCGTGCGCCACCAGCCCAGGCAGATCTCCGCGATGCCGAACACGATCAGGAGCTGCGCCAGCGCGCCCCACACGGGCAGGTCCAGCGCGGGTACGAACAACGACAAGGGCGTTCGCAGGAGAGCCGGCCACAGCGGATCCTCCGCCCGCACGGCCCCGACGTTCTGCACGAACTGATAGCCCCACGACTGGTTCTGCGCGAACTGCAGCGCAGCCGTCAGACACACCGCCCCGATCGCCATCGGCACCGCCCGCCACCGCCGCCGGACCAACGGGCCGCGCACCGCGATGTACAGCAGCCCCCATTCACTGCGGGCCCAGCGGGCGATCCTCTTCATCGGCGCGTCTCCAGGTACGTACGGTGTGGCCACGGGCCATGTCCGAAGACCGATCCGAACCGTGCGAAGTTGAGCCACACCTACGTGATCTGGATCTCCCGGGCCTGTTGCGTACCTTCCCGGCAGATGGGAGACATCCACACAAAGGTGTCACATTGACACCCCTGCTGCGCCTCTGCTGTCCTCTGGGCTACTCCTCTTTCTCCGGCTCCTCGGCGGCCGACGGCTCCTCGACGACCTCCGGCTTCTCGGGCAGCTCCGCGGCCAGCGCCGCCGCGGCCTGCACCAGCGGCAGCGCCAGCAGTCCGCCGGCACCCTCCCCGACCGTCACCCCGTGCTCCAGCAGCGGCTCCAGCGCCATCCGGTCCAGCGCCTTCGCCTGCCCCGGCTCCCCGCTGTTGTGTGCGGCCAGCCACCAGTCCGGCGCCCGGAAGGCGATCCGCTGCCCGACCAGCGCACAGGCGGCGACCACGACCCCGTCGAGCACGACCGGCAGCTTGCGCACCGCGCTCTGCAGCAGGAACCCGGTGATCGCCGCGAGATCGGCCCCGCCCACCGTCGCCAGCAGCTGCAGCTGATCCCCGAGCACCGGGCGGGCCCGCCGCAGAGCATCGCGGATCGCCGCGCACTTGCGCATCCAGGCGAGGTCGTCGATGGCCAGCCCGCCGCGCCCGGTCACCACGGACGCGTCGGTCCCGCACAGTGCGGCGACCAGCACACCCGCCGCCGTGGTCCCGCCGACGCTCACATCGCCGAGCACCACCAGATCCGTACCGGAGTCGGCCTCCTCGTCGGCCACCGCGACCCCGGCCCGGAACGCGGCCTCCGCCTCCTCCAGGGTCAGCGCGTCCTCGACGTCGATACGGCCGCTGCCGCGCCGCACCCGATGCCGTACGACCTCGCCGGGCAGCGACTCCGGATCGCAGTCCAGCGCCAGGTCGACGACCCGCACCGGCACCCCGAGCCGCCGCGCGAGCACGGACACCGGCCGGCCGCCCTCCAGGACCTCACGCACCAACTCCCCGGCGCTGCCCGCCGGTCGGGCCGAGACACCGAGCTCGGCGATGCCGTGGTCACCGGCGAAGAGAATCACCCGCGGCTGTTCGATCGGCCGTACCGGAACGGCGGACTGCGCCGCCGACAGCCACTCACCCAGGTCGTCCAGGCGGCCCAGCGACCCGGGCGGCGCGATCTGACGTTCCCGGCGCGCCTCGGCGTCGCGGCGCACCCCACCGTCGGGGCGCTCGATCAGATCGGTGAAGTCGTCGAGATTAAGCGAGCTCATTCGCCGAACAGTACCGGCACCGATCGAACAGGACGGCGCCACATGGTCACCACGCGCACCTGACGTCGTTGCTCCCAAGATCGAGATCCCATACGTTCCGTTTTGCAGTGGAATGTCGTATGTCTCAGGGAGCCCCCATGAAACGCCTGCGCACCCGTGTCAGCGACCTCGACCGCAGACGCCGCCACCGCTCGACGGCACGCGCGATCCTGCGGCTCCTCCCCGAACCCGAGAGCTGGCTGGACGTGGGCACGGGCGACGCCCGCTTCCCTCAGGCGGCCAAGGAGCTCTTTCCGTACACCTCCTTCGACGGCATCGACCCGACCGACCGCGTGGCACAGGCCCGTGAGGCCGACCGGGTGGAGGAGGCGTACGTCGGCAGCCTGACGGACGAGCGGATCGCGACCGGCCTGAAGGCCCGCTACGACGTCGTCACCCTCCTCCGGCCCCCGGACCCCGCCGACGAACTCCGCGCCGCACTCGCGGTCCTGCGCCCCGGCGGCTACCTCCTCCTGGAGGGCGTGGCCGCCCCCGCGGAGGAACTCCGCGCGGAACTGGAGTCCCAGGGCTGCACGATCCTCCCGCCGGGGAACCGCCGTCCCCGCCCCTGGACGACGTACCGCGTGATCGCCCACAAGGAACCCTCAGCCCCGTAGTACGACCGCCTGCCCGGCCACCACCAGCACCACGTGCTCGCACTCACCGGCGAACGCCGCGTTGAGCCGCCCGAGTTCGTCCCGGTAGCGCCGCCCGGAGGCCGTGGCCGGCACGATCCCCGATCCCACCTCGTTCGACACGGTGACGACGGTCCGCCGGGTCGCCCGCACCGCGTCCGTCAGCTCCCGCACCCGCTCCCGCAGCTCCCGCTCCCCGCCGTCGGCCCACTCCGCGTCGTCCCACGCCCCGACGGCGTCCATCGCGTCCGTCAGCCACAGCGACAGACAGTCGATCAGCAGCGGCGGCCCGTCGTCGGTGAGCAGCGGCACGAGGTCGCAGGTCTCGGCCGTACGCCAGGACCCGGGCCGCCGCTCGCGGTGCGTGGCCACGCGTGCGGCCCACTCGCCGTCCCCGTTGCGCGTCCCGCCGGTGGCGACGTACAGGACGTCAGGGAACGCCTCCAACCGCCGCTCCGCCTCCACCGACTTCCCGGACCGCGCCCCGCCCAGCACCAGCGTCCGCCGGGGCACGTCCGGTACGTCCTCGTAGACGCCGACGGCCAGCGTCGTCCCGTCGGGCACGGCCCGCGCGCCCGCCGCCGCGAGCCGTCGCCGCAACTCGGCGCCGGGCGGCACGTCGTGGTCGAGATGGACGGCGATGACATCGGTGGCCGGCCCCATCGCACCGACCGCGCGCAGCTTGGCGAGCGCGTCCGGCCGCCCCACGACATCGGCGAGCACCATGTCGTAGCTGTCCTTGCCGTTCTCCTCGAGCCCGGCCGGAGCGCCCCCGGGCGGCAGATAGAGCAGCCGCTGCCCGTCGGGGCCGGTCACCGCGTACCCGGTCCCGGGCGCGTCCATCGCCACCGCCCGCACCCGATGCCCCGTCAGCAGCGCCAACTCCCGCCCGTCCGGCACCCGCCCCGGCTGCGGCAGCCCCGCCGGCACCTCCACGGCCGGCCCGTTGTGCGGATGCGACAACAACACCTGCCGCACCTGCCCCAACGACTGCCCCGCCCGAGCCGCCGCGAACACCGCGCCGGGCGTCAGATCGAGCAGCAACGCCCCGTCGACGAGCAGCGCGGTGGCGGCCCGGGCGTCGGGACCGAGCGCGACGGCGCAGGCGGCGCAGGGGCAATTGGGGCGGGGGAGTCCTGAGGGAGCACCGGTGCCGAGGAGAGTCAGTTCCACGGCTAGATTTTCGCCGGTCGCCGCTGATCTTGCGCGCGCTGGGTTGCCTTTGGGGGTGCGGGGAACTACGCGACCAGCCACACACGACCCGCGCCCGACCGACTACCGTATGTTGATCACGGCCTAACCAGCGGAGCTAGGAGGCGTACATGGCGGCATGGACGTGGCGATTCGAGAAGGCCGACGGGACGGAGGTCCAGCCCGCGGTGCAGCCCGAGGAGTTCACCACGCAGGGGGATGCCGAGTCCTGGGTCGGTGAGTACTGGAAGGACCTCGTCGAGGGGGGCGCGGATCAAGTGCACCTGTTCGAGGACAGTACGAAGATCTACGGGCCGATGAGCCTGCACGCCGAAGAGGCGTAGGTCCTTGAGCGAAGGGGCGGCCATGGCTGTGGCCCGCCCCTTCGCCCTGCTCCTACCGCTCGCCCGGCGTCACATCCGCCGCCGGCGCCTCGGGCAGGGACGTGATTGTCGAGATGCCGGTGCACCGAGCTCGGTGATGATGTCCCCGGCCTCGATGCCGGCCTCGCCGTCCTTGACGATCTGGTCGGCCACCGTCTTCACCGTCGACGCGGGGATCGCGAACCCGATGCCCGGCGCCGCGCTGTCGCCCACGCCGGGGTCGGTCGCCGCGAGCGTCTGCGCCATGTCGGTGATCGTCACCTGGAAGGTCTTCTCGGCTCCGACGGCATGGGGGTTGGTGACGATGTGCCCTTTGCCGTCCTGGGACTTCCCGGAGGAGCCGGAGTCGGAACATCCGTGAACGAGCGCGCGGGAACACGCGAGCGCGGCGACGGGCCACGACGAGAGTCTCTCCACGGGGTGAATATCCGGCTTGTGCCGCTCACCCGAACGAGCGCACGTTCAGCCCCGCACTCCGCACAGGTGCAGCAGTGCCGCGACCCGCCGGTAGGGGTCCGTCCGCCCGGCCCGCTCCTCGGCGGCCAGCAGCGTCTCCACGTCGTCCGGGATCTCCACCCCGTCCGCCGCCGTGTCCGTGAACACCCGCACTCCGAACCAGGCGTGCAGCGGTGCCCCGATTCCGGCCAGCGTCGCGGTCAGCGTCTCCAGGCGGTCGGCCCGCACGTCGAGCCCGAGCCGGTTGGTGTACGACACGGTGTCGAAGGCCCCGAGCGCACCGGCCCAGTCGCCCGACAGGCCCGGCCGCATCGCCAGCGCGTCCGCGTTCCGCACGAGCAGCGACAGCAGTCCGCCCGGTGCGAGCATCCGCGCCAGCCCCGCCAGCAGGGGATCCGGCTCCTCGACGTACATGAGTACGCCGTGGCACAGCACGACGTCGAAACTGCCCGGCAGGAAGTGGACCCCGGTGTCCCGGCCGTCCCCCTCGATGATCCGCATCCGCTCCCGGATGCCCTCGGGCTCGGCGCACAGGGACTCCCGGGCCGCCGCGACCATCGTGGCGTCCTGCTCGAGCCCGGTCACCTGATGCCCGGCCCGGGCCAGACGCAGCGCCTGGGTGCCCTGGCCCATCCCGACGTCGAGCACACGCAGCCGCTGACCCACCGGGAAGCGCCCGGCTATCTGCTCGTCGAGCTGCCGGGCCACCAGCTCCTGTCGTACGACATCCCGCAGCCCGCCCAGCCTGCTCAGCCAGGCATCCGCCGCGCCCCCGGTGAACGACGTAGTGCTCAGGGCCGCTCTCCGCGCTTGACCTGCGGCTTGGGCAGCCGGAGCCGACGCATCTGGAGGGAACGCATGAGGGCGTAGGCGACCGCGCCCTTCTTGGACTGGTCCGGGAAGCGCTCGGCGAGCCGCTTCTTCAGACGCATGCCCGTGAGGATCGAGTCGAGCACGATGAGAACGATCACGACGAGCCACAGCAGGAGCGCGATGCTCTGCAGCGCGCCCACCTGCACCATGCTCAGCACGAGGATGATCACGGCCATCGGCAGGAAGAACTCCGCCACGTTGAACCGCGAGTCGATGAAGTCGCGGGCGAACTTGCGGACCGGGCCCTTGTCGCGGGCCGGCAGGTACCGCTCGTCGCCCCCGGCCAGCGCCTGGCGCTGCTTCTCCAGCTGCGCACGACGCTCGTCGCGCTGGCGCTTGGAGGCGTCCTTGCGCGTCATCGACGTATTGGCCACGCTGCGACGCTGCGACTGGGCCTCACTCCGCTTGGGAGTGGGGCGGCCCTTCTTCGCCTCGGGGTGGCGGATCTGACTGGAGTCGGTCACCTGCGCCTTGTCGGCGGGGGTGGCCTTCTCGTCCTTGGTGGAACGGCTACGGAACACAAAACCCAAGGGTAAGGGGTGCCCGGGGTTGGACCCCAGCCCGGTGGGGAACGATCCGGCAACACCAGTCGTCATCTAGGGGGACAGAGGGGACGTCCGGTGACCGACTGCTCACCCTGAAGGTCACCTACTCCTTACGCCGGAGCAAGGCCTTGGTCAGTCGTCCTTGGGGAGGAGCGCATCCGTCCCCGAACAGTGCGTCAATGGATGCAGGGCCCGTACTGTGGGTTCTGTCGCAGAGCTGAAGCTGGACTCGGTCAGAAGGGGGCGCGCGAAGCCCATGAGCGGTGTCATGAAGCGTATGGGGATGATCTTCCGCGCGAAGGCGAACAAGGCCCTTGACCGGGCCGAGGACCCGCGCGAAACCCTCGATTACTCGTACCAGAAACAGCTGGAGCTGCTCCAGAAGGTGCGCCGAGGCGTGGCGGACGTCGCCACGTCCCGCAAGCGCCTGGAGCTTCAGCTCAACCAGCTGCAGTCGCAGTCGTCCAAGCTGGAGGACCAGGGCCGCAAGGCGCTCGCGCTGGGCCGTGAGGACCTGGCCCGCGAGGCGCTCTCCCGCCGTGCCGCCCTCCAGCAGCAGGTGACGGACCTCGAGACACAGCACTCCACGCTCCAGGGCGAGGAGGAGAAGCTCACCCTGGCGGCCCAGCGGCTCCAGGCCAAGGTCGACGCCTTCCGTACGAAGAAGGAGACGATCAAGGCGACGTACACCGCGGCCCAGGCGCAGACCCGCATCGGCGAGGCCTTCTCCGGCATCTCCGAGGAGATGGGCGACGTCGGCATGGCGATCCAGCGTGCCGAGGACAAGACGGCGCAGCTCCAGGCGCGGGCCGGCGCGATCGACGAGCTGCTGGCCTCCGGCGCCCTCGACGACCAGTCCGGCATGCACAAGGACGACATCCAGGCCGAGCTGGACCGGCTCTCCGGTGGTACGGATGTAGAGCTGGAACTGCAGCGCATGAAGGCGGAGCTGGCCGGCGGTACGAGCGGTCAGCAGGCCATCGAGGGCGGCACGAGCCAGTCGCAGTCCCAGCAGCAGCCGCAGGACACCCCACGCTTCGACAAGCAGTAGGGCCCACGCCTTAGGAGGGCGACATGATCGTCAGGATCATGGGGGAGGGGCAGGTGAGACTGGCCGACAGCCACCTCACCGAGCTGAACAAACTGGACGACGAGTTGCTGGCCGAGATGGAGAACGGCGACGGCCCCGGCTTCCGCCGCACCTTCGAGGCCCTGCTCGCCAAGGTCCGCGAGCTGGGCGAGCCGCTGCCGGACGACGCCCTGGAACCCTCGGACCTGATCCTCCCGTCCCCGGACGCCACCCTGGAACAGGTCCAGGAACTGCTCAGCGACGACGGCCTGATCCCGGGCTGACACCGGCCCGGGCGGTCTCCCCGGCAAGGGCACCCCCCGCACTCGGCAAGTACACAGGAAACCTACAGCCGGCCCCCGTTCCAAGCCCCGCAGGTCACCCGTACCGTTGGCAGACGTGAGCACCCTCGAGCGCGTCAGGCAGCAGCTGAAGGCGCACCCCATGGCGCTGGACGCCGTACTCGCGACCGGCGTCCTCGGCTGCATGGTGGCCGGCTCCTTCGTGGACCCGCACGGACCGGACGGTGTCACCTGGGGCTTCCGCACCCCGGACCTGCTCAGCCTGGTTCTCATCGGCCTCAGCGCCGCGGCCCTCGTCTTCCGCCGCCGCGCCCCGATGACGGTGCTGGCCCTCACCGGCAGCTTCTCGATCGTCGAGTGCGTCACCGGCGACCCCCGCGCCCCCGTCGCCATGTCCGCGGTGATCGCCCTGTTCACCGTAGCCTCGGCCACCGACCGCCCCACCGCCTGGCGGGTCGGCCTGCTCACGATGACCGTCCTCACCGCCGCCGCCATGCTCGGCGGCCCACTCCCGTGGTACGCCCAGGAGAATCTCGGCATCTTCGCCTGGACCGGCATCGGCGCCACCGCCGGCGACGCCGTCCGCAGCCGCCGCGCCTTCGTGCAGGCGATCCGGGACCGCGCCGAGAAGGCGGAACGCACCCGCGAGGAGGAGGCCCGCCGCCGCGTCGCCGAGGAACGCCTGCGTATCGCCCGCGATCTGCACGACGTCGTCGCCCACCACATCGCCCTGGTCAACGTGCAGGCGGGCGTCGCCGCGCACGTCATGGACAAGCGCCCCGACCAGGCCAAGGAAGCCCTGTCCCACGTACGCGAGGCCAGCCGCTCGGCGCTCAACGAACTCCGTGCCACCGTCGGCCTGCTCAGACAGTCCGGCGACCCCGAGGCACCGACCGAGCCCGCCCCCGGCCTGGACCGCCTCGACGAACTCGTCGGCACCTTCCGCAGCGCCGGCCAGCATGTCGAGGTGGCCCGCGCCGACGGTGACACCAAACTCCCCGCCGCCGTCGACCTCGCCGCCTACCGGGTCATCCAGGAAGCCCTCACCAACGTCCAGAAGCACGCCGGTACGGAGGCGAAGGCCGAGGTCAGCGTCGTCCGGGTGGGGCCGAACATCGAGATCACCGTCCTCGACAACGGCGCCGGGGACGACGACGACCCGGCCGACGGCGGTGGCCACGGACTCCTCGGCATGCGCGAGCGGGTCACCGCCCTGCGCGGCACCCTCACCACCGGTCCCCGCTACGGCGGCGGCTTCCGCGTCCATGCGATCCTGCCGGTCAAGACCCGCAGCCGCGCCGCCGACGACGCCGTATGACCCACTCGCGGAACTCATGCGCACCCCGCGGTAGTTGTCGTGGCACCGAGCCCCCTGCCGCAGAGGACCCCGAATGACCATCCGCGTCCTGCTCGCCGACGACCAGGCACTGCTGCGCAGCGCCTTCCGCGTGCTCGTCGACTCCGAGCCCGACATGGAGGTCGTCGGCGAGGCCTCCGACGGGGCGGAGGCGGTGCGGCTGGCCAAGGAGGAGCGGGCCGACGTCGTGCTGATGGACATCCGGATGCCCGGCACCGACGGTCTCGCCGCCACCCGCATGATCAGCGAGGACCCGTCCCTCGCCCAGGTCAGGGTGGTCATCCTGACGACCTTCGAGGTCGACGACTACGTCGTGCAGTCGCTGCGGGCCGGCGCCTCCGGCTTCCTCGGCAAGGGCAGCGAACCCGATGAGCTGCTCAGCGCCATCCGGATCGCGGCGGGCGGCGAGGCCCTGCTCTCCCCGGCCGCCACCAAGGGCCTGATCGCCCGCTTCCTCGCCCAGGGCGACATGGACGATCCCGCCGACCCCGCCCGCGCCGCCCGCCTCGACGCGCTCACCGTCCGCGAGCGCGAGGTCCTCGTCCAGGTCGCCGGCGGACACTCCAACGACGAGATCGCCGAGCGCCTCGAAGTCAGCCCGCTCACCGTGAAGACGCACGTCAACCGGGCCATGGCCAAGCTGGGCGCGCGGGACCGGGCACAGCTCGTGGTGATCGCGTACGAGTCCGGGCTGGTACGTCCGAGGGTGGAGTGAGCTCCACCCGCCGTACTGCGGCCGGAGTATGCGCCGCATAAGGAAATGGACCTGGGAGCTACGGATCACCGTCCCCGGAGGGCACAGGGTGTAGGGGCCACTTCTGCCGCTCACAGAATCGAGACCCCCGACCCATGTCCTGGCTGTCGAGATTCAGCCTCGCGCAGCGGGCCCTCATAGGCCTGATGCCGATCATCGTGCTCGCCTTCGGGGCGATCGCGATACCCCAGCTCAAGCAGCAGCTGCTGCCCTCCATCGAACTGCCGATGGTGTCCGTGCTGGCCCCCTACCAGGGCGCTTCACCGGACGTCGTCGAGAAGCAGGTCGTCGAGCCCATCGAGAACAGCCTCGAAGCGGTCGACGGCATCGAGGGAGTCACCTCCACGGCCAGTGAGGGCAACGCCGTCATCATGGCGTCCTTCGACTACGGCAGCGGCACCAAGCAGCTCGTCGCCGACGTCCAGCAGGCCGTCAACCGGGCCCGTGCCCAGCTGCCGGACGACGTCGACCCGCAGGTCGTCGCCGGCTCCACGGACGACATGCCGACCGTCGTGCTCGCCGTCACCTCCGACAAGGACCAGCAGGCGCTGGCCGACCAGCTCGACCGGACCGTCGTGCCGGACCTGAAGGCCATCGACGGCGTCGGCCAGGTCACCGTCGACGGCGTCCGTGACCTCCAGGTCACCGTCACCCCGGTCGACACGAAGCTCACGAAGGCGGGCCTCACCTCGGCCGCCCTCGCCCAGGCCCTCCAGGCGGGCGGCGCGACCGTCCCGGCCGGCTCCTTCGACGAGGACGGCGCCAACCGCACCGTCCAGGTCGGCGGCGGCTTCACCTCGGTCGGGCAGATCCAGGACCTGATGGTCACCGGCCAGGCCGGAAAGAAGCCCGTCCGCCTCGGTGACGTGGCCACGGTCGAGCAGGAGCAGGCCGCGGCCGACTCCCTCACCCGCACCGACGGCAGGCCCAGCCTCGCGGTCATGGTGACGATGGACCAGGACGGCAGCGCGGTCTCCATCTCCGACGCGGTCGAGGACAAGCTCGCCGACATGCGCAAGGACCTCGGCTCCGCCGCGACGGTCACCGTCGTCAGCGACCAGGGCCCCGCGGTCGCGAAGGCCATCGACGGCCTGACCACCGAGGGTGCGCTCGGCCTGCTCTTCGCGGTCCTCGTCATCCTGGTCTTCCTGGCGTCGGTCCGCTCGACGCTGGTCACGGCGGTGTCCATCCCGCTGTCGGTGGTCCTCGCCCTGATCGTGCTCTGGACCCGCGACCTCTCGCTCAACATGCTGACGCTGGGCGCGCTGACCATCGCCATCGGCAGGGTCGTCGACGACTCGATCGTGGTCCTGGAGAACATCAAGCGGCACCTCGGCTACGGCGAGGAGCGCGAGCCCGCGATCCTGAACGCCGTCCGTGAGGTGGCCGGAGCGGTCACCTCCTCCACCCTCACCACGGTCGCCGTCTTCCTGCCGATCGGTCTGGTCGGCGGCATGGTGGGCGAGCTGTTCGGCTCCTTCAGCCTGACGGTCACGGCCGCCCTGCTGGCATCGCTGCTGGTGTCCCTGACGGTCGTCCCGGTCCTGTCGTACTGGTTCCTGCGCGCCCCCAAGGGCACCCCGGCCGACGCCGAGGAAGCCCGCCGCCTGGCGGAGGAGAAGGAGGCGAGGAGCAGGCTCCAGCGTCTCTACGTCCCCGTCCTGCGGTTCGCGACCCGCCGGCGCCTGACCAGCGTGCTGATCGCCGTGGTGATCCTCATCGGCACGTTCGGCATGTCCGGACTGCTGAAGACCAACTTCTTCGACCAGGGCGAGCAGGAAGTCCTCACCGTCAAGCAGGAGTTGAAGCCCGGCACCAGCCTGGCGGCCACCGACGAGCAGGCCAGGAAGGTCGAGGGGCTGCTCGACGGCACCAAGGGCGTCAAGGACTACCAGGTCACCATCGGCTCGTCCGGCTTCATGGCGGCCTTCGGCGGCGGCACGGACACCAACCAGGCCTCGTACCAGGTGATGCTGGACGACTCGTCCTCGTACGAGGACGTGCAGGACCGCATCGAGGCGGGCCTGAAGAAGCTCGACGGCATCGGTACGACGACCATCGCGGCCGGCGACGGCTTCGGCAGCCAGGACCTCAGCGTGGTCGTGAAGGCGGCCGACGCGGACGTCCTGCGCGAGGCGTCGGAGGAGGTCCGCAAGACGGTCGCGGGCCTGGACGACGTCACCGACGTGACGAGCGACCTGGCACAGAGCGTGCCGCGCATCTCGGTGAAGGCCAACGACAAGGCCGCCGCGGCGGGCTTCAACGACCAGACCCTGGGCGCGGCCGTCGCCCAGGCGGTCAAGGGCACCATGGCCGCCAAGGCGATCCTGGACGACACCGAGCGCGACGTCGTCATCAAGTCGGCGAAGCCGGCGCGGACCCTGGACGAGCTGAAGAACCTGAAGCTCGGCTCGGTCGAGCTGGGCGACATCGCCACGGTGACGCTGGCGGACGGCCCGGTCTCGATGACGAGGATCGACGGCCGGCGCGCGGCGACCATCACCGCCAAGCCGACGGGCGACAACACGGGCGCCGTGAGCCAGGACCTCACGTCCAAGCTCGACGCCCTGAAGCTCCCCGAGGGCGCCACGGCCTCGATCGGCGGCGTCACCTCGGACCAGGACAGCGCGTTCAAGAACCTGGGCCTGGCGATGCTCGCGGCGATCGCGATCGTCTTCATGCTGCTGGTCGCGACGTTCCGTTCGCTGGCCCAGCCGCTGATCCTGCTGGTCTCCATCCCGTTCGCCGCGACCGGCGCCATCGGCCTCCTCATCATCACGGACACCCCGATGGGCGTCCCCGCGATGATCGGCATGCTGATGCTCATCGGCATCGTGGTGACGAACGCGATCGTGCTGATCGACCTCATCAACCAGTACCGCAAGCAGGGCTACTCGACGGTGGACGCCGTCATCGAGGGCGGCCGCCACCGGCTCCGCCCGATCCTGATGACGGCCCTGGCGACGATCTTCGCCCTGCTCCCGATGGCCCTCGGGGTCACCGGCGAGGGCGGCTTCATCGCCCAGCCGCTGGCGGTGGTCGTGATCGGCGGCCTGATCACGTCGACGCTGCTGACCCTCCTCCTGGTCCCGACGCTCTACACGATGCTGGAGCTCCGCAAGGAGCGCCGCGCGAAGAAGCGGGCGGCCAAGAAGGCGAAGAAGGCAGAGAAGGCAAAGAAGGCGGAGGTACCGGCCCAGCCGGAACCCGCGGGCGTGTGACGGCGGCGACGGCCGGGTTCTGGACGACGACAGTCCGGGACCCGGCCGTCGGCGTTTCGGCGTTTCGACGTTCTGTATCTTGTGGCTCGAACTGCTTTACGGTGAAGGGGATCCCGGTCGTGCCACTGCACAAGGACGACCCGAAATCGGTCGGCGGATACAAGCTGGTCGACCGGCTCGGCTCCGGAGGCATGGGGGTCGTCTACTGGGGCAGATCGCGCTCGGGCCGTGACGTCGCCGTCAAGGTGGTGCACGCCCAGTACGCGGAGGACAAGGTCTTCCGCGCCCGCTTCCGGCACGAGATCGAGTCCGTCCGCAAGGTCAGTGGCGCCTTCACCGCGCCCGTGGTGGACGCCGACCCGGAGGCGATACGGCCCTGGATGGCGACCCAGTACGTCCCCGGCAGCTCCCTCGCCGAACGGATCCGCGACCACGGAGCCCTCAAGGGCGCCGAACTGCGGCGACTGGCCCTGGGGTTGGTGGAGGCGCTGGAGGACATCCACCGGGCCGGAGTGGTGCACCGGGACCTCAAGCCGGCCAACGTCCTGATGGCCGAGGACGGCCCCCGTGTCATCGACTTCGGTATCTCCCGCGCCGCCGAGAACCACCAGACCCTCACCGAGACCGGCCAGATGATCGGCACCCCGCCCTTCATGTCACCGGAACAGTTCACCGACGCCCGCACGGTCGGACCCGCCTCGGACGTCTTCTCGCTCGCCGCCCTCCTGGTCTTCTCGGCCACCGGACGCGGCCCCTTCGACGCCGACAGCCCCTATCTGACCGCGTTCCGGGTCGTCCACGAGGCGCCCGGACTGGACGGTGTGCCGCAGCCGTTGCGCACGGTCCTGGAGCGCTGCCTGGTCAAGGAGGCCGCCGACCGGCCTCAACTGGACGTACTGGCCAAGGAGTTCGCCGAGGCCCTGCCCGAGCCGGACCCCATGGACCCGGACACCACGACCCTGCGTCTGGCCGACCTGAGGACCGTCGAGGACACCTACGGCGACGCCGACCCGGCGGCGGTGACCGGCCTGCCGAAGCCCCGCGGCCGGGCCCGGAGGGGCCGCCGCCCCCTGCTGGTGACCGTCGGCACGCTGGGCGCGGTGAGCCTCGGCCTGCTCGGGTACATACGCTTCGGCCCGGGATTCTCGGACACCCCCCAGGAGACGAGCTCGGTCGCCACGTCCGGGGCCACCCGCTGGTCGGCGGTGCCCACGGGCTGGCAGGCCTGGCAGACGACGATGTTCGAGACCGCGCAGTCGGGCGAGGTCAACCCGCTGGCCAAGGCCGGCGAGGACACGAGCGACGCCACCTGCCAGCCGTACGAGAACGCGGTCTACTGCGCGGGCAACACCGTCCTCCCGGTCCGCCTGGACGGCCGTACCGGCGCCACCGTCTGGCGCTCCGCCCTCGCGACCTCCGCCGAGGGCACGGACTCGGCGGGGAACAACTTCGCACTCCTCGGGGTGCGGGACGACGCGATGATCCTGCAGCACGACGTCTACGCGGCCGACGGGAGCACCAGGTCGAGCATCGTCGCCCTCGACACCGGGACCGGCGACGAGCTGTGGGCCCGGGACCGGGGAGGGCCGAGCGCCGACCAGCTCATGGCCGGCGACCTCGTCATGACCCCCGACACCAGCGGCCGGCTGGTGACGGCCCGTTCCCCGCGCACCGGCACCGACCGCTGGACCACCCAGCTGCCGGCCGGCGACTACTGCACCTTCGAGACGGCGGACTCCCGCCTGTACGCGTACTGCTTCCCGGACGACGAGTCCAAGGACGCCGTACTCCTGGAACTGGACAAGTCCGACGGAACAGTGCGCCGACGTCTGAGCACCCCGAACGAGAGCGGTCTGCTCGGCACCGTCGACGGCCGCCTCGCCGTCGCTGTCTCGGTCGACGGCGGCTCCGGCCCGGTCCGCCTCGACCAGAAGAACAATTTCGGCGAGATCCGGCTCCTCGACCCGGACACCGGCGCCACCACCACGACACAACTCACGAAGACCTACACGGGCTCGATCCGTCTTGCCGCCGGCACCGTCTGGATCACCGGAGCCAACGGCCAGGTGACCGCGGTCTCCCCGCTGACCGGCAAACAGCTCTGGCAGACCCGGACCAGCGTCGAGGACTCGGGCCGGCCCACCTACGACCCCACCACCCGCACGCTCTACCTGGCCAGCATCAGCGGCCGCGTCGCCGCCCTCGACTCCCGCGAGGGCAGGCTGCTCTGGGAGACCGGCGCCCAGGCCGACCAACTCGCCAGCGGTGACACGATCAAGTCCAAGGTGCTGCTGTACGGCGGCGCGCTGGTCGTGAACACCCCGGACGGTACGGTCTTCAGCCTGGACCCCGCTCACCCCGAGGGGTGAGCGGGCGGGGCAGGAGTCCTACGGCAGCGCCAGCATCCGCTCCAGCGCCAGCTTCGCGAACGCCTCGGTCTCCTTGTCGACCTCGATGCGGTTGACGAGGTTGCCCTCGGCGAGGGACTCCAGGGTCCAGACGAGGTGGGGGAGGTCGATGCGGTTCATCGTCGAGCAGAAGCAGACCGTCTTGTCGAGGAAGACGATCTCCTTGCCCTCGGGCGCGAAACGGTTCGCGAGCCGTCGTACGAGATTCAGCTCGGTCCCGATGGCCCACTTGGAGCCGGCCGGAGCGGCCTCCAGGGCCTTGATGATGTACTCGGTCGAACCGACGTGGTCCGCCGCGGCCACGACCTCGTGCTTGCACTCGGGGTGCACCAGGACGTTCACGCCCGGGATCCGCTCGCGCACGTCCCGCACCGACTCCAGGCTGAAGCGGCCGTGCACCGAGCAGTGCCCCCGCCACAGGATCATCTTCGCGGCCCGCAGCTCCTCGGCCGTCAGCCCGCCGTTCGGCTTGTGCGGGTTGTAGAGGACGCAGTCCTCCAGCGTCATCCCCATGTCCCGCACGGCCGTGTTCCGGCCGAGGTGCTGGTCGGGGAGGAAGAGAACCTTCTCGCCCTGCTCGAAGGCCCACTCAAGAGCCTTCTTGGCGTTCGACGAGGTGCAGATCGTGCCGCCGTGCTTGCCCGTGAACGCCTTGATGTCCGCGGAGGAGTTCATGTACGAGACGGGCACGACCTGCTCGGCTATCCCGGCCTCGGTCAGCACGTCCCAGCACTCGGCGACCTGCTCGGCGGTGGCCATGTCGGCCATCGAGCACCCGGCGGCCAGGTCCGGGAGGACGACCTTCTGGTCGTCGCCGGTCAGGATGTCCGCGGACTCCGCCATGAAGTGCACACCGCAGAACACGATGTACTCGGCCTCCGGGCGCGCGGCCGCGTCCCGGGCCAGCTTGAAGGAGTCACCCGTGACGTCGGCGAACTGGATGACCTCGTCGCGCTGGTAGTGGTGGCCGAGCACGAAGACCTTGTCCCCGAGCTTCTCCTTGGCCGCGCGGGCACGCTCCACCAGGTCCGGGTCGGACGGCGAGGGCAGGTCGCCGGGGCACTCGACACCCCGCTCGCTCTTCGGGTCGGCCTCACGGCCGAGGAGCAGCAGGGCGAGAGGAGTCGGCTGTACGTCGAGCTCCGTGGTCTGGGCGGTGGTCACGGCACGCACCCTTTCTACTTTTCGTCGATCTGACGTTATCTATCATAACCCGGTTCACGTCACTTTGACGATCGTCATAACGTCGATGTGACATGAATCCCGGTGCCGCACCGGCGGGTGATCTTCGGGCCGCTGTTCGCTTCGTCGCGGGTGTGCGAGCATGAAAGAACAGGCGAAAAGACAAGTCGCTCGGCCCGGAATGAATCCGCGGCCCAGACGGTTGCAACCGTCGGCAAGCAGTCTCCGTACAACCCGGGAGAGATGTAGATGTCCGTATCGGACGAGAAGACCACTGTCAGCGACGGCATCCTCCTGTCCGACGCCGCCGCGGCGAAGGTCAAGGCCCTGCTCGACCAGGAAGGCCGTGAGGACCTGGCCCTGCGCGTGGCCGTTCAGCCCGGTGGCTGCTCGGGCCTGCGCTACCAGCTCTTCTTCGACGAGCGCTCCCTCGACGGCGATGTCGTCAAGGACTTCGGCGGAGTCAAGGTCGTCACCGACCGCATGAGCGCTCCCTATCTCGGCGGCGCGTCGATCGACTTCGTCGACACCATCGAGAAGCAGGGCTTCACGATCGACAACCCGAACGCGACGGGCTCCTGCGCCTGCGGCGACTCGTTCAACTAAATCCGTACGCCGGCTGCATCCACGAGATCCAGCCGAATCCGTACGACGGTGAAGGCGGCGGCCCCCTCCGACAGGGCCGCCGCCTTCATGTGTTCCGGAGCGTGAGGACTACCGCGCCCCGGACGTCTCCGGCAGCCGTGCCCCCGCCTTCTCCAGCGGGACCTCCTTGCCGTCCGAGCCCACGACCTCGCGGTCGCCCAGCGGCGCCTCGAGCCGCAGTGTCTCTTGGTAGACCTTCGCGATCAGGATGCAGACCTTGTCCGGCATGGGCGTCGCGGTCACCCGGACCGTCACCTTGCCGGAGCCCTCCACCACCGACGCCTTGTAGTCGGCGCAGACCCCGCCCGTGTACGTCACGGTCAGCTCGTCGCCCTCGGCGGTGTAGCCCTCCACCTTCACATCATGTTCGGCCGGAGCCGCGGTCGGCTCGTCGGGGTCGGGACCGGTCGGCCGCGGGCTCGGCTGCCCCGTCGGTTCGTCGGTGGGCCCCGAGGACGGTGTGGCCGACGCCAGGTACTTCGGGTCGATCGCGGGATACGTCACCGTGAAGCCGTCCTGCGCGCCGGACGCCCGCACCTCGAACAGCCACGACGGCACCAGCGCCTGCCGGGCGTCCACGTAGTGCGAGGCCAGCCCGAACACGGCCTTCTCGACGGTGATCGTCTCCTGCTTCGGCGTACTCGTCCCCTCCGACCCGCAGGGCGCCTCGAGGCGGTCCTCGAGCGGTACGGAGGTGGCGCAGCCGCCGATGCCCATGCGGTGGTCGGTCGCCGGCACGGTGTTCAACAGGTCCAGCGCCTTCTCGGCGCTCACGACGGGGTACGTGTCGCTCTTCGCCGGAGTCCTCAACTGACCGCTGCCGCCGACCACTTCGCCCTGCGCGTTGACGGTGACCCCGGTCGTCCAGCCGTGCGTCGGCAGCCCGCCGACCACCGGATCGGCGTTCACCACCCGCTGGGCGCCCATGACCTGGCTCGCGTCGACCTTCGCGTCGTCCTGCCCGACCGCCTTCAGCACCGGCGCCGCAGCCTTCTCCGCGGCCTGCTCGCTCACCGGGTCACCGGCCGGTGCGGCGGGGTCGCTCGCACACACGGTCTCGCTCCGGCAGTCGTCGGTGCCCGGCGCGTACCGGTGGAACGTCCACGCCCCCGGCGCCTGCTGGTTCACCTGGAGACTCGGCCCGGCCGCCTCCTGCCCGCCGACCTTCCAGGCCTTGCCCTCCAGGACGGGCGTCCCGTCCACCCCGAGCGCCTTCGCCAGCCGGGCCACGTCGTCCTTGGTGACCTCGCCGGTCGCCCGGTACACGGGGGCCTCGCCGGGGCCGTCCGGCAGCGTGCCGTCGGCCTGATAGGTGACGCCGTACGGGTTGGGCTCACCCGGCGCGATGCCGGTCGTGCCGCCGTCGCCCCCGGTGTACCCGTCGAGATCGAGCAGCGGGGGAGTGTCGTCGCCGTTCGCCCCGGACGTCGTACCGCCACCGCCCGACCCGCCGGCGGCCGAGGTGGCCAGATACGCCCCACCGCCCCCGACGAGCAGCACGGCGGCCGCGACGGAGGCGACGAGCACGGGGGAGCGGCGCCGGGCGGAGTGCGGGGCCTCGGGCTCGCCGTCCCGTGGAATCTCCTGCCCGGAAGCCTCGGGCCCGGAAGCCCCGGAGGCCTCGAAAGCTCCGGCGGGCTCGTGAACCTCGGAAGCTCCGGAGGGTTCGGAAATCTCGTTGGCCTCGGAAGCCCCGGCGGACTCGGGAATCTCGTCGGGCTCGGGAGCCTCGGAAGGCTCGCCGGCCTCGGCGGTTTCGTCCGCTTCGGAAGTCTCAGCGACCCCGGAGGCCTCGGAAGCTCCGGAGGGTTCGGAAATCTCGTTGGCCTCGGAAGCCCCGGCGGACTCGGGAATCTCGTCGGGCTCGGGAGCCTCGGAAGGCTCGCCGGCCTCGGCGGTTTCGTCCGCTACGGAAGTCTCAGCGGCCCCGGAAGCCGCGGACGCCTTCGCGGCGTCCTCCTGGGGAGCCTCCCCCGGGGCCTCCGTCTCCGGGGCCCCCTCCGCCGCCGTACCGCCGTCCTCGTCGGCGATCTCGGCGACCCCGGCACCCTCATCGGCGCCCGTGGCCTTGCCGACCTCGGCGTCGTCGTCGTTGTCGGGTCGCTCGGTGTTCACCGCATCGCTCCTTCGGCCGCGCGTCTGTCCCTATGACCCTGACCCGGCCCTGTCAAAACGGCCGGCTGGAGGGTCGTATCCCACATCCCCTTTACGGGGGACAGCGATGGGACGCAGCGGGGGAGCGCATGGTTCCCCGGAAGGCGCTGTTTCAGTCGCCGTAGTCCGACATCGCGTCCAGCAACCGGGCGGACTCGGTCGGAACGGTCACGCCGTGGATGAGTGAGGGGGAGACGGGAAGGGCAGCGACCCGGTCGGGAGCCAGCCAGTGCGGGGCCATCCGGGCACAGTCGCCGAGCAGCGCCGCGAGATCGCCGTCCAGGTCGGCCGGAACGGGGGCGTGGACCTTGAGGTTCGTCATGACGGCACCGTATGCAGGTCGGAGCCCGCGAAGAAAGATCTACTATCGGGTAGTTTTAGCGGCTTCAGAGCCCCGTGCCGACCGGGTAGCGTGAACTGTCAATAAACCCTCCCCTCAGGAGAGTCCTCGCCGTGCGCATCGCAGTCACCGGCTCCATCGCCACCGACCACCTCATGACCTTCCCCGGCCGCTTCGCCGACCAGCTCGTCGCGGACCAGTTGCACACGGTCTCGCTCTCCTTCCTGGTCGACAACCTGGACGTACGCCGGGGCGGCGTAGGCGCGAACATCGCCTTCGGTATGGGCCAGCTCGGCACCGCGCCGATCCTGGTCGGCGCCGCGGGTTTCGACTTCGACGAGTACCGGGCCTGGCTGGACCGCCATGGCGTCGACACCGCGTCCGTCCGTATCTCCGAGACGCTGCACACCGCGCGCTTCGTCTGCACCACCGACGCCGACCACAACCAGATCGGCTCCTTCTACACCGGTGCGATGAGCGAGGCCCGCCTCATCGAGCTGAAGACCGTCGCCGACCGCGTGGGCGGCCTCGACCTGGTCCTCATCGGCGCCGACGACCCCGAGGGGATGCTCCGGCACACGGAGGAGTGCCGTTCGCGCGGCATTCCGTTCGCCGCGGACTTCTCCCAGCAGATCGCCCGTATGAACGGCGACGAGATCCGGATACTGCTGGAGGGCGCGACGTACCTGTTCTCCAACGAGTACGAGAAGGGCCTCATCGAGTCGAAGACCGGCTGGTCGGACGAGCAGATCCTCGCCAAGGTCGGCCACCGGGTCACGACGCTGGGCTCGCGCGGTGTCCGTGTCGAGAAGGTCGGTCAGGACCCGATCGAGGTCGGCTGCGCGGAGGAGGAGCGCAAGGCCGATCCCACGGGCGTGGGTGACGCGTTCCGTGCGGGGTTCCTGTCGGGACTGGCGTGGGGGGTCTCGCTGGAGCGTGCGGCGCAGGTCGGCTGCATGCTGGCGACGCTGGTGATCGAGACCGTGGGTACGCAGGAGTACCAGCTGCGTCGGGGGCACTTCATGGAGCGGTTCACCAAGGCGTACGGGCATGAGGCCGCGGCCGAGGTTCAGGGCTATCTGGGCTGAGTCTGCCGTCTGCGGAGGCGTGGGGGCTGGTCGCGCACACGCGGCGGTAGCCGCGTATCGACACAGCCCCGCGCCCCTTCGGTGGGTCAGCTGAGCCGGCGGATCAAGTACGCCGTTCCTTTTTCCGCCGGTTCCTCGCCCACGTACTCCTGCTCACGCATCTCGCACCACGCGGGGATGTCGAGCCGTGCGGCCTCGTCATCCGACAGGACCCGGACCAGTCCGCCCACCGGAACGTCCCCGATGACCTTCGCGAGCTCGATCACGGGGATCGGGCACCGCTTGCCCAGGGCGTCGACGACGAGCTCGTCCTCCTTCATGACCGCCACCGGCGTCGGCGCGCCCAGGTTCTCCCGTACCCCCGACACCGCCCCCGGCAGCACGGCCAGGAACCTCTCCACATCCTCCGCCGTCGTCCCTCGTGGCAACGAGACCCGCACATTCCCCTCACTCAGCACCCCCATCGCCTTCAGCACATGGCTGGGCGTCAGCGTGCTGCTCGTACAGGAAGAGCCGGACGAAACGGAGAAACCCTCCCGGTCCAGCTCGTGCAGCAGTGTCTCCCCGTCGACATAGAGACAGGAGAAGGTGACGATCCCGGGCAACCGCCGCTCCGGATCCCCCACCACCTCCACATCCGGCACCAGCCGCGGCACCCGCACCCGGATCCGCTCCGTCAGCTCCCGCAGCCGCACCGCCTCGTGGGCCGCCTCGGCCCGCACGGCCCGCAGCGAGGCCGCCGCCGCGACGATGCCCGGCAGATTCTCGAATCCCGGCGCCCGCCCCGACTCCCGCTCGTCCACGGGCCCTTGAGCGGCGAACCGCACGCCCTTCCGTACGACGAGCAGTCCGACCCCGGACGGCCCACCCCACTTGTGCGCACTGGCCGCCAGCAACGACCAGCCACCCTCGACCGTCCCCCACCCGAGCGACTGAGCCGCGTCGACGAACAACGGCACCCCGGCCGCCCGGCAGGCCTCGGCCACGGCGGCGACCGGCTGCTCCGTCCCCACCTCGTGGTTGGCCGACTGGAGACAGGCCAGCGCGGTGTCCTGCCGGAGCAGAGCCGCGTAGGCCGAGGCCTCCACCCTGCCCGACCGCTCGACCGTCACCCGATCGACCGAACCGCCCTCCCTCTCGTGCACTTCGGCCGAATGGAGCACGGAAGAATGTTCAACCGCTGACACGATCAGGTGACGCCCGACGCGCCGCCGCGCAGCCAGAACACCCGCGATTCCGGTGTGCACAGCCCGTGTGCCGGACGAGGTGAAGGTCAGCTCATCAGGACGACACCCGACAGCCTCGGCAGCGGCTTCCCTGGCGGCGTCCAGCAGCAACCGCGCCCGTCGGCCCTCCCGGTACAACCGCGCGGGATCAGCCCACCCCTCGTCCAGGGCGGCCAACAGCGCCTGACGAGCGACGGGATGAAGGGGAGCACTGGAAGCAGCGTCGAAGTAGGACACGCGCCAACGCTAACGCCGCCAGGGGCGCGGGGAACTGCGCGATCAACCACAAACAACCCGCAGCCGCCATTCCAGCGAACCGCCCAACCCACTAGGCCCCCCTCCCCGCGAACCCCCAGAACGCGTCGGCTAGGGTTTGGTCCGCATAAACATCCAAACCCCTGCCCGACGCAGGGCGGCGACCGACCACCGAGTAAGGCAGGCCGCAGCCAATACGCGCGGGCGAGACTCTCGGGAAGGCGCTACGTGAGTCCCAACGGCTCCGACCGCTCGCCGCGGCGCCCGATGCGGCGGAAGCTGCTGCAGGCAATGACCGCGGGCCTGGTCCTGGCGACCGCGACCGGTTGCACATACAAGGACTTCCCCCGCCTTGGTATGCCCACCCCCACCACCGAAGAGGCTCCGCGGATCCTCTCCCTGTGGCAGGGCTCGTGGGCGGCCGCGCTCGCCACCGGCGTGCTGGTCTGGGGCCTGATCCTGTGGAGCGCCATGTTCCACCGGCGCAGCCGCACCAAGGTCGAGGTTCCTCCGCAGACCCGGTACAACATGCCCATCGAGGCGCTGTACACGGTGGTCCCCCTCATCATCGTCTCGGTGCTCTTCTACTTCACGGCTCGTGACGAGTCGAAGATCCTGAGCCTCGACAAGAAGCCCGACGTCACAGTCAACGTCGTCGGCTTCCAGTGGAGCTGGGGCTTCAACTACATCGAGAACGTCGACGGTTCCACCGGTGACGCGAAGACCGACAAGAATCTGGACGCGATCCCGCAGCGGTTCAAGGACCAGTTCCCGGCCGCCGCCGGCGGTGTCTACGATGTCGGTACGCCCGGCACGCGGAACCCGCAGACCAACAACCCGGGCCCGACCCTCTGGCTCCCCAAGGGCAAGACGGTCCGCTTCATCCTCACCTCGCGTGACGTCATCCACTCCTTCTGGGTGGTGCCGTTCCTGATGAAGCAGGACGTCATCCCGGGGCACACCAACTCCTTCCAGGTGACCCCCAACAAGGAGGGCACCTTCCTGGGCAAGTGTGCCGAGCTCTGCGGCGTCGACCACTCCCGAATGCTGTTCAACGTGAAGGTCGTCTCTCCCGAGCGCTACGAGCAGCACCTCAAGGAACTCGCCGAGAAGGGGCAGACCGGTTACGTTCCCGCGGGCATCGAGCAGACCGCCCACGAGAAGAACCGGGAGACGAACAACCTGTGAGCATCCTCAACGAACCCCAGGGTGCCGCGGCAGAGTCCCACTACGCGGACGAACTGCCGGTCCGGCGCAAGCAGCCCGGCAACGTCGTGATCAAGTGGCTCACCACCACTGACCACAAGACGATCGGAACGCTGTATCTGGTCACGTCGTTCGCGTTCTTCTGCATCGGTGGTCTGCTGGCGCTGTTCATGCGCGCCGAGCTGGCCCG